>DMHA01000055.1 GCA_003449615.1 Flavobacterium sp. | reverse complement strand
GGTGGTTGTATTATTCGTTCTGCATTCTTAAGCAAGATAAAAGAAGCTTTTGATAAAAACCCTGGCATTTCAAATCTGCTACTTGATGATTACTTCAAATCAGTAATCATAAATGCACAAGATGGTTGGAGAAAAGTTGTTGCCACTGCCATTACCAATGGTATTCCATTACCAGCTATGGCTTCCGCTCTAAACTATTTAGATGGTTTTAGAACTGAATTTTTACCTGCCAATTTATTGCAAGCACAACGCGATTATTTTGGCGCTCATACTTATGAAAGATTTGATCAAGCCAGAGGAAAATTTTTTCATACCAAATGGACAGAAACGGGAGGAAACACAGCTTCATCAACTTATAACGTGTAATCTATTAAAAAAAAACTATATTTACACCCAAATTCAAAGCATTGCGAATTTGGGTGTATATATTGTTCACGGGAGTTCTGCTTATAATCCCATTATTTACAATTCTGGCTCAACCTGATCTTCAAAAGAAAAGAAATATCAGGCTTAAAGGCGGTCATAGCCTTATTTATGATGGATATTCACAATATGCTGAGCACGATACCATCATTCAATTAGATAGAAATATTGACTATTACATAAAAAAAGGAAAACCTACAGATTTCTTCTACGAGCGATTAGATCAAAAAGCTTCAAGAAAACGATGGTCAAAAGAAATCCACAATATCATCATCCGATCCCCTAAACAAAAAACTGATACGTTTAATACAAAACGAAGTGAATTAGAGTATATTCCTTATAAAAACTCATATATTAAGGAAATTGAAATCGTTAAATTAGATGTTTTTGGGCCTTCAATAAATAGTATTACCTCACTTCCTAAAAATGGAATTCAACGATTTGGAAATCGATTGCATATAAAAACACGAGACAATATAATTAGAAACCATCTTTTAATTAAATCAGGTGACTTTTTAATTCCTGAAAAATTGGCTGACTCAGAAAGAATTCTTCGTGATCAGGCATTTATAGAAGATGTAAGGTTTATAGTCGTTCCTGTAAACAATTCGGAAGATTCAGTAAAAGTAGTTTTATATGTTAAAGATGTTTGGTCAAAAGGGGTTGATGTATTAATTGAAGATGTCAATGCGGGTAAAATTGATATTTATGATAAGAATATATTTGGAACAGGAAAAATACAGGAAAACACCGTTTTTATCGATCCAGAAAAAGGGGATCGACCTGGTTACCGAGGTGTATTCAGAGTGAATAACATAGATGGTTCTTTTATTGATTTATTTGCAGAATACAATAACATCTTCGGATCTATTCTTCATAGATTTTACGCCAACCGTTCATTTTACACTCCCAACATAAAACTTGCAGGAGGTATACAAATTGACAATGTATCAACAATGGTAAAACCCCGCATCTCTTCTCCCGATATTGTGCGTATTACATACGATTATATGAATCTTTGGATAGGGCGTTCATTTTCTTTTAATAATAAGTATTCCCTATCGTCACGTACCAATATAGTATTTTCAACCGGACTTATTTACTATAATTACAAAGAAAGACCTAGTATTAATGAAAATGAACTGTATCAGTTTCACAATAGAGCAATAATATTAGGGAGCACAGCATATACGAGACAAAGTTATTTTAAATCGAACCTAATTTATAGTTTGGGGAAAACAGAAGACATTCCTATTGGTGTTATGTTACAGTATACCCATGGATTCGAGAGAAATGAATTTGGAAACCGCTTATACAATCAAGTAAAACTATCTAAAGCCATTTTCTTAGGTAAGTTGGGGTATTTAAATGGAAGTATTACTGCTGGAACATTTTTAAAAGCAGGAAAACATGAACAAGCCGTTGTAAGAACAGATATTCATGCCTTCACTAATCTTTATATATTGGGTAGATTCAGTTTCAGGCATTTTATAAATATGTCGCACATAAACAGTTTTAATAGCTTTGTTGATGAATATGCAAGTATAAGTGATAATTATGGAATAACAGGATTAAGAAATGATTCTTTAATGGGGAAAAAAAGATTTAAAATAAACTTGGAAACAACAATGTTTACCCCTTTTTACTTAGCTGGTTTCAGAATTGCTATGTTTGGTTTTGCTGATTTTTGTTATTTAGGAAAAAGCCATCAGATAATATTTAAAGAACCATTGTACACTGGTTATGGTTTTGGATTGCGTATACGAAACGAAAGATTGGTAATAAAAACCATTCAGATCCGCTTTGTACTGTACCCAAATATTCCAGAACATTCAAAAGGAACTTTTCTCAGATTGGCTGGTGAAAGTAAATTTAAACCCAATGATTTTTATGTTCATGCACCCGAAATTCTTAAATTAAGATTAGATGATTAATACCATTAAAGATTTTATTCAACGTCAAAATCTACTATTAGCAACTGATAAGATTTTGATTGGTGTTAGCGGCGGTATTGATTCCACAACTTTATGTCATATTTTAATTGGTTTAGGTTATAAAATTGAAATTGCTCATTGCAATTTTAGCTTGCGGGGAAATGAATCTGATGAAGATGAGCTTTTCGTAAAATCATTTGCGCAAAATTATCAAGTCCCCTTTCATTCCATTCGCTTTGATACACTCAATGAAGCACGTTTAAAAGGTATGAGTATTCAAATGGCAGCAAGAGAATTAAGGTACAATTGGTTCCAAATGTTATTAGAGCAAAATCAGTTAAACAAAATTGTAACTGCTCATAATGCCAATGATAATATAGAAACATTTTTTGTTAATATTTCCCGTGAAACAGGTCTAAAAGGCCTTACTGGGATGCCTATAAAAAATGGAAATATAGTTCGTCCCATGTTGGAAATTACAAGAAATGAAATAGAACAATATGCACTAAAAAACAAAATTGCATACAGAGAAGACTCCAGCAATGCTTCTACCAAATATACCCGCAATAAAATAAGACATGAAATTATTCCTGTATTGAAACAAATCAATCCAACGTTTGAATACAACATGAAAAAGTCTTTGCAACATTTGAATGATACACTTCAACTTTTTGAGAGCTTGTTGCAACCACTTTTAGACTCTTTCTATATTGAAAAAAATGATACATCAATTCTTGACAAAGAAAAATTAAAAACAATTCAACAAGCGGGTGTCTTTTACGAATTATTTCAACCTTACGGCTTTCATTCTCAACAAATAGAGAAAATAAGAGACTGCTTGGAAGGCATACCAGGTAAACAATTTGAAAGTGAAAATTATCAATTGCTAATTGACAGGTCTCATGTAATAATTGAGAAAAAAAAAGCATTGGGTAATGAAAGCTATTTTATCAATGATTATAGTGATATTGATCACTTACCCATAAAAATTTCAATTGCTTATATCGAAAATAGTTCGATAGAAAAAAATTCTAACATTGCTTGCCTGGATGAAAGTAAATTACAATTTCCCTTACAACTAAGGAAATGGAAACAGGGCGATAAATTCATGCCCTTAGGTATGAATCAATATAAAAAGCTAAGTGATTTCTTTATTGATCAAAAAATAAATTGTTTCGAAAAAGAGAACATTTGGGTACTTTGCAGTGAAGGGAATATTGTTTGGATTGCAGGAATTAGAATTGATGAGCAGTTTAAAGTTGATGAAAAAACAAGAGCGCAATGGAGAATTGCATTGCATTAATTTTAGGATGGTATTTTTGAAAACGTTTATTATAAACAACAAAAATACAATAAATTGTTTTATATAAACAACATTTTTTACTAATAATGTATTTTATAAAAAGCATTTAAAGATAGGGAAG
>DMHA01000153.1 GCA_003449615.1 Flavobacterium sp. | reverse complement strand
ATTTTTAGATACAAAAATAATGTTTTTTTTTATACTACCGTATCCTTTACTATCCTGCTTAATAACTTAAATATAAAATTTTTAAATCCAAATAAATTTGAATAATTTAAAAAAGACTCTCTTCGCAAAAACTTAAATTAGTTTGAATCCAAACAAGCACGATATTTTTTAAGAAATTATTCCAAACAAATTTTAATGTAGTCCAAATTAGGTATGGTTGATACTAAAAATATGTATTGACACCAACCTTATTTCAAGTTGCAGTATAGGTCAGGATAGTATCTCTATAAAAGTATTCTATTTTTGATTCAGCATCCAGAATAATAAAACAGGAACTTCTCCTCCGAATTGTCAGGGTTTTGTAATTATTAAAAAAAATACCCTAACTTTCGGGAGTGGCAAAAAATTAACCAAATAGGTAAGGGTATTGCCAATAATTGTAACCAATAAACTTTTAATACTAACATAAAAAAACAAAGATATGCAAAGACTTGCTTTTAAAATGAAATTGAACGCCGGACAAAAAGAAGCTTATAAAAAACGCCATGACGATTTATGGCCAGAGCTAAAACAACTACTTAAGGATAATGGTGTCAGTGAGTATTCCATCTTTTTAGACGAAGAGACCCATACCCTTTTTGCGTTCCAAAAAGTTTCGGGAGATGGTGGTTCTCAGGATTTAGCCAATAATGATATTGTAAAAAAATGGTGGGCTTTTATGGCCGATATTATGGAAGTAAATCCGGATAATTCGCCAGTTTCAATTCCATTAGAAGAAGTGTTTTATATGCCTTGATAACCGCTTTGGAGTTAAAATAATGAATAATGTAGATCAATACTTAAAATATTAAGTTTATAAAAGCAGATGTAATTTTTCCAAAGATAGGATTCAAAAACCCTTAAACTAATTATAAAATTATGATTGCCAGATTATTAAATTATTTTTTCTCTTTTAAAACTTTTTTATCCATTGATTCACATCACCTATAAATTACTTCAAGATGACTAAAGTAGGATTATTTGGAATTGGACTCGACACTTATTGGCCACAATTCGACGGATTGCTCGACAATCTGAAAACCTATCAGGAACAAATTAAAAATCGTATTGTTCAATTTGGTGTTAATGTTATTGATGCTGGAATGGTTGATAGCCCACTGAGAGCTAGAGAAGCTGCCGATTATCTTAAATCCAATGATGTAGAAATCGTTTTTCTCTATGTTTCAACTTATGCGCTATCCTCAACCGTTTTGCCAGTAGCACAAAAATTGAAAGTGCCGATAGTGATTCTGAACCTTCAACCCGTTGCTCAACTTGATTATGAGGCATTCAACAAACTAGGTGACCGAGGAAAGATGACAGGCGTATGGCTAGAACATTGCCAAGCCTGTTCTGTACCTGAAATTGCCAACGTATTTAACCGTTCAGGAATTAAATACGATTTTGTAACAGGTTATCTTCAGGAAGAAGAAGCGTGGAGCGAAATCCAAGCGTGGACTGAAGCTGCCCGAGTAGCTGCTGCAATGCGCAATAATCGTTTGGGGCTTTTAGGTCATTATTACTGCGGTATGTTAGATGTTTATACTGATCTTACGAAACAATCCTCCGTTTTTGGAACCCATATTGAGTTACTCGAAATGTGCGAGCTAAAGAAGTACAGAGACGAGGCAACCAATCTCGAAGTGGAGTTAAAAACCCGTGAATTTTCTACTGTTTTTGATGTAACTCCTGACTGCGAACCATTTGAAATAGAGCGTGCAGCACGTACTTCGGTAGCTTTGGATAGGCTGATTAATACACACAATCTTGGTTCAATGGCATATTATTATGAAGGCGAAGCAGGTAACGATTACGAAAATATTGTAACATCGGTAATTGCAGGAAACACTTTGCTAACGGGCAAAAACATTCCCATTGCAGGTGAATATGAAGTAAAAAATGCTCAGGCTATGAAAATTATGGCCGAATTTGGTGCCGGAGGTTCTTTCTCTGAATTTTATCTCATGGATTTTACGGATGATATTGTAATGCTTGGTCATGACGGCCCTGCACATTCCTATATAGCCGAAGGTCGGGTAAAACTTGTTCCTCTCCCACTCTATCACGGAAAACCTGGAAAAGGATTATCCATTCAGATGAGCGTAAAGCACGGTCCCGTTACCTTATTGTCGGTTGTAGAGCGAAATGATAGCCTATTCCTGCTTGTTGCCGAAGGAGAATCAGTAACCGGGCCAATTCTTGAAATTGGCAATACAAACAGTCGCTACCGTTTTTCAATAGGAGCAAAAAAATTTATGAATGACTGGTCAAAACAAGGGCCAGCTCACCATTGTGCCATTGGTGTTGGACATATTGCAGATAAAATCGAAAAGCTTGGACAAATACTAGGAATTGAGGTAGTGAAAATCTGCTAGAATAGGCAATTAAATCTGGATAAATCCTTAGTTTAAAAGACTAAACATTACAAGTATTTAAAAACAATTACCTCATACTTAAAATCATTTTGTTATGCAAAAAAATAAAGTTAGTACACTAATTTATGTATTGTTGCCTTTTTTCTTTATTCAGGTGTATAGCCAGAAAGTAGAAAAATCAAAAAAACCAAACATCGTTTATATCTTGACAGATCAGTGGAGGGGTTCGGCTTTAGGTTATGCGGGTAATCCAAACGTTAAAACGCCCCATCTTGATAGTTTTGCAAAAGAATCTGTCAATTTTACAAATGCAGTTTCAGTTACGCCTGTTTGTACTCCACACCGTGCGTCATTGCTGACAGGTAAATTTCCCACTTCAACAGGAATGTTCTTAAACGATATCTATTTGCCATCGGAAGAACTATGCATGGCCGAAATTTTTAAGTCCGAAGGGTATAATACGGGCTATTTAGGAAAATGGCATCTTGATGGACATGGTAGAGAAAATAATGTTGCACCTGAGAGACGTCAGGGATTTGATTATTGGAAAGGTGCTGAGTGCGACCACAATTACAACAAAGAACATTATTATGCCAATAACGATCCAGAAATAAAATATTGGGAAGGGTATTCCCCATTTTCGATAGCCAATGACGCAAATCAGTATTTAAGCAACCATGCGCAAGATGGAAAACCTTTTTTACTTTTAATTTCCTTGGCAACGCCTCATTTTCCGCACAATAGTGCACCCGAAAAGTATAAAGAAATGTATCCGCAAAAAGATTTGGTAGTAGCCCCAAATGTTCCTGATGAAATGAAAGAAAAAGTGCTAAAGGAATTACAAGGATATTATGCTCATTGTACCGCTACAGATGAAGCAATTGGCACTGTTTTGGACCAAATTAAAAAGCTGAATTTATTAGAGGAAACGATTATCGTGTTTTCTTCAGATCACGGCGAAATGATGGGAGCACACGGAATTAAACCCTTTGTAAAACAATTGGCTTGGGACGAGTCCATTAGAGTGCCTTTTTTAATCCGTTATCCTAAAATTGGTAAAAACAGCGGAACTACAATTAATGCACCTATAACCACTCCAGATATTCTTCCCTCTCTTTTAGGATTAACCAATATCAAAATCCCAAAAACCATTGAAGGGGAGAATCTTTCAAATCTAATCCAACATCCAGATCCAAATTTTGATCGCGTAGCCTTGGTAATGGGGGTTAGTCCTTTTGGAGCTAATATAAATGATGCTTCTTATAGAGCAATACGCACCAAACAATATACCTACATACGCACGGTAGATGGTGTAAGCACTCTTTTTGACGATCTAAACGACCCCCATCAGATGACTAACCTGGCAGATAATGCTGCTTTTAAAAATGTTCAAAAAAAATTAGATGAACAACTTAATAAAGAATTAAAGAAAATTGGAGATGATTTTAAATCTAAGGAATTCTACCTAAAAAAATGGAATTTTACTCTAGACGAAAAAAGAAAAGCAATTGATTATTGGAGTTGGCTAGAAGGAAAAGGAACCGTGCAGTCCCCAAGAAAAAACTAATATCAAATCTATTTTTCAAAACACCTCAAAAAGCATTAACCTAATTAATCCCAATCCAACAATATGGCAAATAAATTATCCTTCGCAAAAATTTTTCTGTATGTAATTTTTTTATTACCAATTCTCGGTTTTGCTCAAATGCAAAATAACAACAACCTGTCTCCTAATAGCAAAGTGAATTGGGAGGATTTTATGTCACAGCACGATTTGGTATGTGAGGTATTGCCCTTGCAATGGAATGAAGGTATGTTTGTTGGAAACGGTCATTTAGGAATGATGGTTTTTGCGACTTTGGATGATAATCGCATCGATTTTCATATTGGCAGACAAGATGTTACCGACCATCGCAAAGCACCCGACAAAAAAACATCTTTGGGTGTGGAAGGAGCATCTGTGTACGACTTTTCACGGCTCGATCTTGGTCGATTGGTGTTGCGTCCATCAGGAAAAATTCTTTCGGGAACGATGCGACTTGATTTGTGGAATGCCGAAATTAAGGCAAAAATTATTACCTCATTAGGCATCATAAGTTTTCGCGCATTTGTGCCTTACAATGAAATGGTTCAAATTATTGAAGTGGAATCAACCGAAAAAAACGGAAATATTGATGCTCCATACAAATGGGATTTTTTACCGGGATTTTCATCCTCTTCTCGATTAGTAGCTAAAGGTAAACCCGCTGATTATATTTTGAACCCAGCACCAAAAATAATTACAAAAAATAATAAAACTATATGTGTTCAAAGCCTTTGGGCTGGTGGCGATTATGCCACTGCCTATATGGAAAAAAGCAGCGACAAGCCTAATGCTTCTACTTTATATTTATCAACCGCCAACGAGGTACCCAAATCAGGTGTTTCTATAAAAGTAGCCACCCGAAGCATTTCTGAAGCGGCATCAAAATCTGTTTTACGAATTGAAAAAGAACATAGAGAATGGTGGCATAACTTTTTCCAAAAATCATTTATTTCTATTCCCGATGCACAAATGGAGTCTTTTTACTGGTTACAGCTCTATAAAATGGGAACTTGTTCGCGACCCGATGCTCCAGCAGTTGATTTAAATGGCCCCTATTTTCGTTTAACGCAATGGCCCGCCTTGTGGTGGAACTTAAACGTTCAACTAACCTATTGGATTGTAAACGAAAGCAACCATTTAGAAATGGGAGAAAATTTTATCACTTTAATGGATGAACAGTTTGAATCATTGAATAGAACCACCAAAATAACTAAATTAGGTGATTTTGCTTGGGCATTGCATAATTATTGGTTACAATTTCGATACGAAGGCAATTGGACCGCTATACAAAAAAAATGGGTTCCAAAAGCAATGATAGTAATGGAAAAATATGAAAAAATGCAGGAACGTGATTCTCTTGGTCGAATTGGTTTAAAGCCAATGGGTTCGCCTGAATTTCATCAATTTGATAACTTTCCGAATACGAATTACAACTTGGCGATTATGCGCTGGTTACTCAATAGTTTAATTGAGTCCAATGAAAAAGCGGGTGCCAATAAAGCGAATGTAGCCAAGTGGAAACAAATGATTAAAGATGTTATTCCCTATCCGGTTGATTCCAATGGATTAAAAATTGCAAGTAACCAATCTCTTGATATATCGCATCGTCATTATTCTCATTTGTTGGGGTTGTATCCATTATTTCAGTTAAATCCCGATAACGCTGACGATAGAGATTTAATGTTAAAATCCTTAATTCATTGGCATAAAATAGGCAATGGCAAAGGGCTGGCTGGGTATTCTTATACAGGAGCTGGTTCTATGTATGCTGCTTTGGGAAAAGGAAATGAGGCATTCGATGTTTTAAAATATTTTCTAAATGGCGACTTGAAATTGGGACAATTGGCATCAAACACTTTTTATACAGAGGTTAAGGGTAAAAATCCTGTCATTGAAACCCCTTTGAGTGCTGCCGCTTCTATTATGGAACTACTGATGCAAAGTTGGGGCAATAAAATACGCATATTCCCTGCTTTGCCAGATAGTTGGAAAGAAGCATCATTTGACAAGTTGAGGGCTCAAGGTGGCTTTTTGGTTAGCGCATCGCGTACCGAAAGTAAAACGCAATGGGTGTATGTCAAAAGTCTTGCAGGTGAACCTTGTATAATAAAAGTTCCAGGTTGGGAAAAAGCCTATCAAGTGTCAACGGATGCTCGTTTTAAAATTGAAAGTTTGGGAAACAATGAATTTCTAGTCAATTTAAAAAAGGGAGATGAGATTATTCTTTCTTCACTTCCTACATTAGATCAAATTATTGTGAATCAAGTTAATCACCCTTCAAATGAAAAAAATTGGTACGGCGTGAAAACTGGAAAACAAATTCCAGTAAACCAAAACCATAAAGAACCAAGTTATAATGATTGGAACGATTCGCTAAAAAAATAATGCCGATTATGTAAAAGTGAAGCGCCATCAAAATCTATGTATCTGTACAGAAGGCTATGTGGCTAAAATTTCACAACATTTCCAGTAGAATCTATATTGCTAATCGATATAGATTTAGCCAAAAAAAACCTGCTCCATAATGGAACAGGTTTTAATAACAAAAACACAATAATAGTTTCTCTTTATTCTTGAGAACTAATTTGTTGTTTGTAAATTGCTCTGTATTTAAAGAAAACAAAGAGTAAACCCAAAGCTACCAAAACCCAAATAAAATTGTCTATTGGTAATGGATCGGTATCGCTTGCGCCATCATCATCTACTCCACCATTGTCTGAGCCTGATCCAGGAGTTCCTTGTGCAAACATCATGTAAGTGGAACAGAAGTAAAACGCCGCTATATAATATTTTAATAAATTGATTTTCATTTTTCGATGTTTTTTTAGTTCTTAATTCAATACTTTTTTAGTTACCACTTTGTTGTTTTCTCCAGAAACTTTAACAATCAATACTTGATTTGTAGATTTCAAATTATTGATAGAAGCTACTGTCGATTTCACATTCTTTTGCTCAGCAACAAGTCTTCCTTGAATGTCAAAAACTTTGATATTGCTAATGGCAACTTCTCCTGAATTCACATAAATAGTTCCGTTGTTTTTATAAACGCTAACACTATTTTCGTTAAAATCATTTTCGCCTACTTTCAATGTTTTTTGGTATTTCACAGTAAATCTACTGTTGTCTGTTCCAGCTGGAGCATTGAAGGTATAAGAGCCTAATTTCAAATTGGTTTCGGCTCCTGTATTGTTGTCCAAAAGATATACGTCTTGTCCTGAGGCAAACGCTCCGTCAAACTGGTCTAAAGCAATGGTATAATCGCCAGCAACATCTGTTTTGAAGTTCAAAGCAACTATATCGGTAGGATCAAATGTTGGGCGACCTTGAATGGAATATTCTTCGCTGGCAATATCCGTGGTTAAAGCCACTGGACTGTCGTTGATGTATTTGGCATCATACATGTCCACTCCCAGTGTAGCATCGGCGGTGTAACCTACTAATGTTTGGCTATACGCTCCTGCGGCATTGTTCAAACTCAACCACAAACGGTCTTTTTGTACGGCTTTGGTTTTGAAGAACTGATCGACATTATTGGCAACACGCATGGCATTGGTAAAATTCACGCTTGAGGCACTTTTGGCTTTCACGAAGAACCCTTGACCTACCTGAATCGTTCCGTTAGGTAACTCACTACTTGGTGTAGCAATTGTTGAGCCCATTGGATTATAAACTGCATAAGAAGAACCCGAAGCACCATTTGTTTTTCTCCAGAAATACAAACTGCTTTCAATGTTGGCTGTGTTAGCAGCGATAAAGGCTTGTGCATCAATGGTTGATGGATACGGATTTCCTAGCATATTGTATCCGTGAGTGGCATCAAGATAAGTTATCGCTTTATTGATAGTACCATTGTTAGGCACTCCTGAGAAACTACCACTCCAAATCGTAAGCGTTAGAGGATGTGCAAAGGGAACACGAATTAAATACCCTTGACCCGTTGCAAATGTAGTTGTTGTTGGACTTGCTATAAAACTATAGGCGTTTGTAGTTTCATTATAATTGAAAAAACGACTTGGCGATTGTGATGTGCCAGGAGAAAATCCTGCTAGCGTTTGCGAACCAGTAACTGGCGAAGACCAACTTGTGAAGTCCAAATTGATTAAAGCATCGCTGTTTCTGTTTACGGTGATATTTCCTGTGTTAGTGTTTGTTGTTCCTCCTTGAATCAAGTTGACATTGTTTGCAAGAGTCATGCTACCGCCGTTATTGGTAATAGCTCCTGTAACAGTCAAGTTTTTTGCCGTAACACTTAAACTTGCTCCAGAATTAATAGTTAGCGAGTTAATGTTTACATTAGTTGCAATTGTAGGTTGAAAAGTTCCTGTACCAATCGTTACATCCGAGTTTTGATCTGGTACACCTGCGCTCCAGTTTCCTGCTATAGTCCAATCAGTGTCTGTTCCACCTGTCCAAGTTGTGGCAGTTGGCGAAATAGCCGAATAAACTAATTGTACTTTTCCAGTTACTGAACCTGCAGTACCAGAAATATAATTTACTGACCATCCTGATGTCAAACCAATTACGGATGAAAATTGATTAGTAATTGTTCCTTGACTTCCAGGCACAGTACTAGCAGTAACTATATCAATCGTAACAGATCCTCCTGGAGTGTATATTCCAGTAACATCTAATGTTGCTCCTGATAAAGTAAATGAACCCGTAGCTAAAGTATTCTGAATTTGATCATAATCTGTTCCTGCAGCAGAATTACCCGCTACTTGCAATATATATTTACCGCTAAGGGTAACCGCTGCTTTTGAAAAATCTGCAATTCCTTTTCCTGTTGAACCTCCTGGTTCTATACTACTATTAGCTCCATAAGCAGTAACTCCTGCTAAATTATAAAGTTTATCACTACCTGTAGCCGTTTGTATAATACCGTTATTTGTTGCAAATACTAAAATTGTCGTTAATGCATTTGGTGAGGCAATAGTTGACGCATCTTTTACAAAAGCAATCGTTTTACCACTATTATTTAAAAGTTTTATACTTGAAAATTGCTGATTAGAAGTTATTGTGCCGTTGTTTGTTAAAGTAGCTCTAATATTTGATCCGCCAAAAACAACATTGTTCCCTGTAAAACTTAAACTACCATTGTTCGTAAAAGTAATTGTTGGGGTAGTAGAATTAGTGGTATTAATATATATTGGGTTTCCTAAATTATTTCCAAAGGCTTGATTGTTTTTCAACTTCATTATAGCGCCAGCACTATTTGTTATTTTTACAATTCCTCGACTAGTAAGAGAACCTGTGCCTTGAATACGTAAAGGACTCTGAACAGCTGTCGGGCAAGTTATATCAACATCTATTGTCCCTTCGTTTGCTAATGTTATAGTAGCATTTCCAGAGGTAGAAGTGGCTGTACTGATAAAAATACCACTTTGGGTTGCGGTGGTGCCAGTAATGTTAATAGTTCCTTTGTTAGTTAGAGTTGCTGGTTGAGTAGTATTAGTGTTTTGGATGTCTATACCTCGAGGAGCAGTACCAGTAAGATTAGATGATAATGTGGTACCAATATCTACAGTAAGATTGATACCACCACCACCCATAGCAATTAAACCCCAAGAACCAGCAGTTGAAAATCCGGCACCGCCAATAGTTACAGGAATTGTATTTCCGCCCGGTACTCTAATTACGTATGCACCGGAAGCAAGGGTAAAAGTACTTGGTGTAATGATGCTAGTATTGTCAAAAGAAAATTTATAAGTAGTGTTCGCAGTGTTTCCAGTAAAATTTATAGCTCCTGAAGAAGCAGTACCTGAACTAGTGTTAATACTTAATTTACCAGTTCCAGAATAGCCATATTGCGAAGCAACAGTAGGAAGTGTAGTAGGAGCACCGCAAAGTATACCAAAAGCGGCAGTTATATCAGTAGTATTAGCATTTAGTGTTCCGTTATTCACAATACTACCTCCATTTAAGGTAATAGCGTTTACAGCAGTATTGTTAACAGTAAGAGTTGCGCCACTATTGATAGTCAAGATAGAACCTGCATCGCCACCAGTAAGATTGTTAATAGTAAGATTAAGAATTGTGTAAGAATTGGGAGAAGCTATGCTTGGCGTTCCTCCATTGCTTATAGTAACTGTGTCTCCTGAGTTTCCTCCAGGTATACCATTTGGAGTCCAGTTGGTTGTTGTTGCCCAATCTCCACCTGCAGGCCCGTTCCATACATAGTTGGTTTGCGCCATTGCCGTATTGGCAAACAGTCCACAAAAAAGGACTATAAAGGCAATGAACAACCTTTTTGGTTTTTTAATAAAATAATTCTTTTTCATAATAAAATGTTTTTGTTGGTTTTATAGAATCTCCAAAATTAAAATAATCAGAACTTAAGCTATCCTGTACTGTGCTGAGCAAAATCATGAATTAGTAGTTTTTAAACAGCTTAAAAACAGTATGTTAGGTGTTTTGTTTGATGTAACTCCTTGTTTTATTGGGTTTTAGGTTTTGAAAATGAATAATTAATAAAAATTTTGGATATTTTTTTTTCATTTGTGTTTTTTTTTCTAAATATTAAGAAAATATATGCAAAAAAACAGATGCTGGTTTTGAGAAGCAACAAATGTTTTTTAGTGGCAGGATAGTACAGGATATAATTGTAAATGCTTATAATTACATTTGAATAGTAAAAAAAATTAATAATTTAAAATAAAAACAATGAAAAAATTTACAGTACTTCTATTTGTGATGTTTGCCTCGCTAACTATCCAAGCACAAGCAAGTCAAGAAAAGCAAGAAGCTGCAGCTAAAGCATTAGTTGATAAAATGGACAAAGTAGTGACTTTATCTGAAGATGAAAAAACTCAAATTTATGATTTGGAGATGAAAAGAATCCAAGATAAAACCCAAGTTAACAAAGATAATGCAGGGGATCAGGAAGCAATTGCAGCACAAAAAAAAGAATTGGACAAGAAATGGCGTGCAACTGTAAGTAAGCTTATTACTCCAGCAAGAATGAAAATGTGGTCTGATTATCAAAAAGAACAAAGAGAGAAAAAGGAACAAAAAGCAAAGGAATAGTTATAATTTTAGTTTTTGGTAAAAAGAGGAGCCTTACTAGTTGCTCTTTTTTTTTATATTTAGAAAGTTTATTTAATATATTAATCCGTTGGGAATAATTATTGCAATTGTCAGTTTGAGTGCTTTTGTGAAGTATATTGAAACAAAAATTGCCTTTGACAGACAGGCAATTTTGAATAGTAAAGCTGCCGTTTTACAATTCAAAATCATTCGAAGAGATGGCCGGCATCATAAAGAAGAAAAATGATGTTTTTTACCAACAGGATAGTACAGGATATAATTGTAAATAACTATCATTACATTTGAATAGTAAAAAATTTATTAATTTAAAATTAAAACAATGAAAAAATTTACAGTACTTCTGTTTGTGATGTTGGCTTCAATAAGCATCAAAGCCCAAGAAGCAAATCCAAACGAAAAATTAGAAGCCGAATCTAATAAATGGGTTACCGAGATGAATCAAGCCGTAACTTTATCGGAAACAGAACAAAAACAAATTTACGACATCGATTTGGCCAAAAGAATTAAATTCGCTGAATTTAGAAAAGAAAATGCTGGTAATCAACCAGTAATTAAAGAAAAAGTAACTGAATTGAACAAAGCAGCATTTGCCCAAATGAAAAAAATTGTTGGAGACGACAGATGGAAAATGTGGAATGAATATCGAAAAGCACAAAAGGCAAACAAATAGTTAGTTTAAAGGGGATTTTTTTGTCCCCTTTTTTATTTAAAAATTAATTTTACTATTCAGCCACGCCAATTAATGCTGTTGTAAACGTCACTTCGAGTGATTTAGAGCATTAATGCGACAGCTTTAATGTTCTAAATTGTATCGAGAAGCCAGAAGACATCTCGTTCTCGATACATCCCGATAAAAATCGGTACACTCGAACTGACGAAGTACGAAGTCATTTTTTTGCTAGGCTGAATAGTTACTACATAATTACTTTCGACAAATATTCGTTATTGATAATTGAATCAGTAAATCTATCGTTATTAAATTTCCTATTTAGAGGATAGAGAATACTATGTAATGTTTTAAAAAAATAATTTAAAAGATGTCCAAAACAAACACCTTAAAAAAATTAGCCTTTTTGGTTCTGGCAATTAGCACGTTTATTAAATGTGGAACTATCGCAGCACAATCGACTCCCAACTTTGCGAAAATTCAATCCGAATTTGTTACCCCTACTGCTGAAAATACGCTATGGTGTTATTGGTATTGGATAGGCGATGATATTTCTAAAGAAGGAATTACAAAAGACCTTCAAGCCATGAAAGAAGCGGGAATTGGAGGTGCTTTAATAGGGAACATAAACCCTAATGAGAAGGATGGAAAAGTACCCATGCTTAGCGAAAATTGGTGGAGTCACATGGTTCATGCTGTAAATGAAGGCAAGCGTATTGGGGTAGATATTGGCGTTTTCAATTGTCCAGGATGGAGTCAGTCTGGTGGCCCGTGGGTAAAATCAGAAATGGCAATGCGATACATGACTTATTCAGAAACTTCTATCAGTGGAGGCAAAAACGTGAAGCTTCAATTGGTCAAACCAGCTGCTGAATTTCAGGATACTTATGTACTAGCTTTTCCTACTATTGCCTCCGAAAAGGTAACGAGTGTTGCTAAAACTTCAAAAGTATTGGTATTCCCTAGTATTAAAAATCCTCAAAATTTAATTGATGGCAATACCTCATCAACTAGCGATTTTTTAAGTGCCACAGAAAAATATGAAGTTGAAATAACTTTAGAAAAAACTATTAATGCCAATCGTTTACAAATAATCCCAGGAAAGCACCCAATATTGCTTCAATGTGAATTATTTGCTAAAGTTAATGGTGCCTATAAATCTATAAAATCATTCAAAATAGATAGAAGAAAATTAGATCCCAATGTGGGTGCCGATACTTATGCTCCATTATTAATTGACCTACCCAACATAAAATCTAATAGTTTTAAGCTAAAATTTGAAAAGTTAGAATTTGGAGAATATGCTACAATGGAAAACGATTGGAGTATCAATGATATTATTTTTTCTGAAGCTACTGGTTTGGAAAATTATGCCGAGAAAAATTTAAGTAAAATGCATCCAACACCTTTCCCTGCATGGGATAGTTATATTTGGAACCAACAAAAAGAAGTAACCAATTCCAACCAAAAAATAGCTACAACTGATGTTTTGGATATTAGCGACAAAATGGATGCCGAAGGAAATTTGGTTTGGAATGCTCCCAAAGGGAATTGGACCATACAACGTTATGGAATGACCCCGACAGGAACTAAAAATTCGCCCGCTGCACCACAAGGCAAAGGTTACGAAATAGACAAAGCCAACAAGGAATTAGTTCAATTTCATTACAATCAATTCGTTGGAGAACTACTAAGAAGAGTTCCCGAAGAAAATAAAAGTGCTTTTAAATATGTTATTGCAGACAGCTATGAAATGGGTTCACAAAACTGGACAGACGGTTATGAGCAAAAATTTGAATCTAAATTTGGGTACAACCCAAAAAAATATTTACCAGTTTTCTCTGGAAGAATCGTGGGCAGTGTTGAAGAATCGGAACGGTTTTTATGGGATTTGCGTCGTTCGGTTGCCGATGCAGTAGCTTATGAATATGTGGGCGGACTGAAAGAAGCTAGCAATAAAGATAATTTACAACTTTGGTTAGAAAACTACGGACATTGGGGATTCCCATCTGAATTTTTAATGTACGGAGGACAATCTGATTTGGTGAGTGGAGAATTCTGGAACGAAGGTACTTTAGGTAATATTGAATGTAAATCGGCCTCCTCTGCAGCACACATTTATGGAAAATCACGAGTATCAGCCGAAGCTTTTACAGCAGGCGATCGATCGTATGTTCGTCATCCAGCTATGCTAAAAAAACGGGGCGATTGGTCATTTACCGAAGGAATTAATCATTTTGTGTTGCATTTATACGTTCACCAGCCAGACGACAACAGAGTCCCTGGAGTAAATGCTTGGTTCAGTACTGAATTTAACCGCCACAATACTTGGTTTAAAAAATCGAAAGCCTATTTTGAATATTTAAGACGTTCTCAACATCTTTTGCAACAAGGGACTTATGCTGCGGACGTATGTTATTTTATTGGTGAAAATACGCCTATAATGACTGGAGTACGAAACCCAGAGTTGCCCAATGGCTATTCCTACGATTATATCAA
>DMHA01000160.1 GCA_003449615.1 Flavobacterium sp. | reverse complement strand
TAGTGGGAAGTTTTTGATGTAAGCCTCCCCCAGCCCCTCCAAAGGAGGGGAGAAAGAAAAAGAGTTTAATAATTAAATAAATAAATTTTTACAATGAAATCGATTACAATTAAAGGATCAGAAAGAGAAAGCGTGGGCAAAGTTGCGACTAAAGCCTTACGTAATGCTGGAGCGGTTCCTTGCGTGCTATACGGAGGAAATCAACCAGTGCATTTTTCAGCAGACGAAAGAGCATTCAAAACATTGGTTTACACTCCAAACGCACACACAGTTGTGATTGATTTGGGTAAAGGAAAATCATATAATGCTGTTTTGCAAGACATTCAGGTTCACCCTGTGTCTGACAAAATTTTACACATTGACTTCTTTCAGTTATTTGACGACAAAGAAATCACTATGGAAGTACCAGTAAAAATCGTAGGTGTTTCTCCCGGAGTACTTTTAGGAGGTGATTTACGATTGAACACCCGTAGATTGAAAGTAAAAGCATTACCAAAAAATCTTCCTGATTTTATTGATGCTGACATTTCGGAACTTGAAATGGGAAACAAATTGTATGTTACCAAATTAATTTCAGATAAATACAAATTATTGCACCCAGACAATACTGTTGTTGCTCAAGTAAGAATTTCTCGTGCGGCAATGAAAGCAGCTCAAGAAGCAGCAAAAGCAGCAAAAGCACCTGCAGCAAAAAAGAAAAAATAATAGTTCTAGAACTGTTCAAGAAAGCATCAATTGTAAGATTGGTGCTTTTTTTTGTTTTATTCCAAAGCTTCCAGCCTTTGGAAGGCTGGAAGCTTTGAAAAAATTAAAAAAATAAGTTTACTTTTGCAACATGCTAAAATGGTTCAACAGCCTGTTTTCAAAAACAAGAACAGAAGACAATACAGATTATATAAAACCGGCGGTTTTCGAACCCCAAAAATACAATATAAAAAACGTGAGTAATAAATTTTTAATCGTCGGCTTGGGCAATATTGGTGCCGAATATGTAAATACTCGACACAATATTGGTTTTAAAGTAGTCGATTTTATTGCCAGAAAAGAAGGTATTAGTTTTGAAACTGTGAAACTCGGTGCCCTTGCCGAATATAGATTTAAAGGAAGAACTTTTTTGCTCTTGAAACCCAATACCTATATGAACTTGAGCGGAAAAGCGGTACACTATTGGTTAGAAAAAGAAAACATTCCACTTGAAAACTTAATGATTATTACCGATGATTTGAATTTGTCTTTTGGCACCATTCGCATCCGAAAAAAAGGCAGCGATGGCGGACACAACGGACTAAAAAGCATTCAAACTACATTAAACACAACCGATTATACTCGGTTTCGGTTTGGCATTAGCGACGAATTCAAAAAAGGAAAACAAGTAGATTATGTCCTTGGCGAATGGGACGATGCTGAAAAAACGGCGCTTCCCGAAAGATTAGAAATGGCTACCGAAATCATAAAGTCGTTCGGCACCGCTGGAATCGAAAATACGATGACGGCTTTTAATGGAAAATAATAAATTGGATTTTTGCTTTTTTTGATGTTATTTTGACTAAAATTATAAAAACAAAATTAGCATTTGCTTAATTTTATAAAACTTTATAATGAAATATAAATTTTTCAATAATAACAATACACTTAAAGTATAATTCATAACTTCGATAAATTTTTTAAAACATGAAAAAAAATACCCCAATTTCTATTCAAAGAATCTTAGTTTTTCTTTGTTTGTTTCTACTAAATATAGGATTTAGCCAAAAACAGGACACTAGAACTCTGTTTGGTAAACCCATGAATTCAGGAAACATTAATCCAAATAACGGTTACATTCGTTGTTCATCTATTGAATATGAACATTTTCTTCAAGAAAAAGATCCAAAAAGATTGAAAGAGGATCAATTTGAAAATTGGTTAAATCCACTGATAGCGAAAAACAAAGCCTCTCAAAGTAATCTAAAAACTGCCGAAACAATAATTAAAATTCCAGTTGTGGTTCACATTATTTACAATGGGGAAGCCATTGGAGTTGCTCCAAACATTACTGATGCCCAAGTAATATCACAGATTACAGTTTTAAATCAAGATTTTAGAAAAATGTTAAGTACACCTGGATTCAATTCAAACCCAGTTGGAGCTGATACCGAAATAGAATTTGTTTTAGCCAAAGTTGATCCAAATGGAAACCCCACCAATGGAATTGAAAGGGTGAATATGGGGCAACCTTCCTGGGATGATTTATCTATAGAATCTATTGTAAAACCTGCCACAATTTGGGATCCCACATTATACATGAACATGTGGAGTATTGATTTTACAGACAACTCTCTTTTAGGATATGCCCAATTCCCTGATGCTTCAGGCTTAGGTGGCCTTAATTCATCGGGTGGAACTGCAAATACTGATGGCGTGGTTTCTAGTTATGATGTGTTTGGAAGTAATGATTTTGGTGCTTCATTTTTATTGGCAGCCCCTTACAACAAAGGAAGAACGATGACACACGAAATAGGACATTTTTTAGGACTAAGACATATTTGGGGCGATGGAACTGGTGACGAAGACACAAACAATCCAGATTGTACTGCAACAGATTATTGTGCAGATACTCCACAAGCAGGATGGGAACACTATTCCTGCGGAACTTTTGACACTTGTCCCTCTTCTCCAAGTAATGATATGCCCGAAAACTACATGGATTATACCAACGATACTTGCATGAACATTTTTACTTTAAATCAAAAAGGCAGAATTAATACCGTGATGACTAATTCTCCAAGAAGAGTTACTCTCAAAACTTCTACAAAAGGAACTGCTATTCCTCTATTTGTTAATGATGCCGAAGTAAAAATTGAAACCGATTATAATTTAGTCAATGTCTCAGACTGTGCATCATTACCAGCTCCAACAAACAAGAAAATAACATTAGCTAATAGAGGAACCGCCAATCTAACCTCTTCAACAATAAATTATAGTATGAATGGAGGGGCTAATCAAATCCATAACTGGACTGGTTCTTTAGCCCCAAATGAAACTACAATTATTACATTAACCAATACTGCTTCTTATGGTATTTTGAGCACTAGTATAGTAACTACAAATGGAACTATAGACGGAAGAATTAGTAATAACAGCGACTCAGAATCATTCTCGCCTTTAAATTACACTTTTACTAACTTTGTTTTCAATTTGCAGCAAGACTTTTGGGGAGATGAAATTACTTGGGATTTAAAAGATAGTTCCGGAACAGTTATATATAGTGGTGGCCCATATCCTGGCAAGCATAGTGAAGTTTTACCTTTGCCAACACTATTAACTCAAAACTGGACATTAACTAATAATCAATGTTATACTTATACAATATATGACTCTCAAGGTGACGGAATTTGTTGTGGAGGAGGAAATGGTTATTATAATATAAAATCTACCGATGGATTAACTACCATTGCCACTGGAGCCAATTATGGCACAATTGAAAGTCGCCAATTTACTACTTACACACTTGGAAATAAAGAATTTGGATTATCCGAAGAAATTTATTTATACCCAAACCCTACAAAAGGAATCATTCATCTAAACTTTCCAAATGAATATGGTTTGCCTAAAAGTATGACACTAACCAATAGTTTAGGACAGACACTTAACCAAATAGAAGTTTCAAGTGAAGCTGATTTAAAAATAAACATTTCCACTCTGAGCAATGGCATTTATTTTATCACTGTAACTAAAGAAGACCATTCCAAAACATTGCAATTCATCAAAAACTAATTTTGCTTTACAATATAATTTAGAGAGGGTTGATACATTTCAATCCTCTTTTTTTACCTGCCTTTCGGCGGAAAGGTCTGATTAATTGTATAAATTTGCAACATTCTAAAAAATAATTGCCTTGAAGATTTTCAATTCTATAAATGATTTCGTCTGTGCCAAAAAAACGATTCTCACTTTAGGTACTTTTGATGGGGTGCATCTTGGCCATCGAAAAATCTTAGAAAAAGTAACTCAAAATACCCAAAATGATGCAACAGAAAGTTTGGTGCTTACTTTTTTTCCGCATCCCAGAATGATTTTACAAGGACAATCAGACGTAAAATTACTCAACACGATTGGCGAAAAAATAGATTTATTGGAAAACTTAGGTATTCAAAATCTTGTAATACATCCTTTTGATGAAGCCTTCTCAAAACTGACTGCCGAGGAATTTGTTAAAACCGTCCTTGTCGATCGATTCCAAATTCAAAAAATTATTATTGGTTACGACCACCGTTTTGGCAAAAACCGAACGGCAAATATTGATGATTTAATCATTTTTGGCAAAAAATATAAATTTGAGGTGGAACAAATTTCCGTTCAAGAAATAGAAGAAGTTTCGATAAGTTCGACCAAAATCCGAAAAGCATTGATAGAAGGAAATATGGCTATGGCCAATGAATATCTAGGCTACAAATATTTCTTGACAGGAACTGTAACTAAAGGAAAACAATTAGGTAGAACATTAGGATTTCCTACAGCCAATTTGACTATTGCTGAAAATTTTAAACTTATCCCTCGAAATGGAGTTTATGTAGTAAAAAGCATTTTCAACCAAAAACCCGTTTTCGGAATGATGAATATTGGATTTAATCCAACCGTGGTGGGAGAAAATTTAACTATCGAAATTCATTATTTCGACTTTGATACCGATTTATATGGTCAGGAAATAAGGGTTTCTATTCTCAAACACCTTCGCTCTGAACAAAAATTTGATTCGATTGCCTTGCTCAAAGACCAATTAGAAATTGATAAAAAATCTTCTCTGATTTATATTAAAAGCCTTTAAAAAATAGTTGTTTGGTTGCAATGCTTTTTTAAAATAATTTTAATCCATCCAAAAGCACTTTTTCTGCTTGATTATTTATCCAAATCCAACCTTTTTGACAACTACAACTTTGCTTCATTAGAACAAATTACCTACTTTTGAAACTTCAAATAAAAACTCGATGAACACAATAAGACACAACTGGACCAAAGAAGAAATAATTGACATTTATAATAAACCCCTAATGGAGTTGCTCTATGAAGCAGCCACTATTCATAGAGAACATCACGACCCGAATGTTGTTCAAATATCAACTTTAATATCCCTAAAAACAGGAGGTTGCTCTGAGGATTGTGGCTATTGTCCTCAAGCTAAAAGGTATCACACTAATATTGAAACCAATCCATTGATGACCGTCGAGGATGTAAAAGTTCAAGCGGTTAAAGCTAAAGAAGGCGGCTCTTCGAGAGTTTGTATGGGAGCAGCTTGGCGAAACGTGAAAGATGGAGCCGAATTTGATCAAGTTTTAGAAATGGTTCGCACCATCAACAAAATGGATATGGAAGTGTGTTGCACCCTTGGAATGATTACCGAAAATCAAGCACAACGATTGGCCGAAGCGGGTTTGTATGCCTACAACCACAATATCGACACCTCCGAAGACTATTACAAAGAGGTGATTTCGACCCGTGCTTTTGAAGACCGTTTGCAAACCATCAATAATGTTCGTAAAACCAATATTACCGTTTGTAGCGGAGGAATTATAGGAATGGGTGAAAGTATCGAAGACCGTGCTGGAATGTTGGTTGCCCTTTCCACTTTAGATCCTCAGCCAGAATCAGTGCCAATAAACGCCTTAGTTCCTGTGGAAGGAACACCACTCGAAGAAGAAAAACCAGTAGAAATTTGGGAAATGATTCGAATGGTAGCCACTACCCGAATTGTAATGCCCGAAACGCAAGTACGCCTCTCGGCAGGCAGAATAAATTGGAGCAGAGAAGGTCAGGCCATGTGCTTTTTTGCTGGAGCTAATTCTATTTTTTCAGGGGATAAATTGCTTACCACCCCAAATAATGATTTGAACGAGGATATGAAAATGTTCGAGTTATTAGGATTGAAAAACCAAGCTCCTTTTGCAAAAGTACACCAACGCGAAACTGTAGAAGCCGTAGATTCAAAATTTGCACCTCTTGGCGAAAAACCAAAATGGACACGCCCCGGACACACTATCGAAAGAAACCTAAAAGCTACTGTGAAAAAATAATTTTCGTTTATTTTTCTTTTGAAAATGAAAATTAACAGCAGGAAACATATAAGTTGAATTTAAAGTTTGGAAACAAAATTTTTAAAACTTTTGCTTCATGAAAGAGGTGTTTTCCATAAAAGAAGCTACTCAAAAAATAGAATTTTTTTGTGCTTATCAAGAGCGTTGTCACGATGAAGTGATCACTAAATTGCGAAGTATGAAAATGAATTCAGAAGAAATTGATGGGATAGTGGTGAATCTTATTCATAATAATTTTCTGAATGAAGAACGTTTTGCTTGCAGTTTTGCCAGAGGAAAACATCGCATCAAGCATTGGGGAAAAATCCGGATTATCAATGAATTAAAATTTAGAAATATATCTCAAACCCTTATCAATACTGCGCTCAAGGAAATTACAAATGAGGAATACCTCAATACTTTCAATACCTTATCCGAAAGGCATTGGGAAACAATTACTGAAAAAAATGTATTAAAAAAAAGAAAAAAATTTTGTGATTATATGCTCCGCCGTGGTTTTGAAAGCAATCTGGTTTATGACAAAGTGAAAGAAATAGCTCCCTAACTCAAAATAGGGAAATTAGGATTGGTGCACAACTGATACAAATTTTTAATAAAGTCTATCATATATTTGGGTTATACTGGAAATGTTGTGGGTTTTTAACCACATAGATTTAGTGTAGCAACATAGATTTAATTTTAGAAAGATTCACTTTTACATAGTTTACAAAGTTTCTATTTGCAAAATGTATTTTCTATGACAATCTATTCATAATTTCAACCGCAATACTATTTGGTTTAAATTTACCTCAGGTTTGTTTTCACACAAAACCCAGTAGAAACTAATATTATTTTGAAAGAAAGTAATAGCGGAAATAGATCCTGAAAAACACAAATTCTTTTCGCAAATACGGACAAGTCAAGACTTGTCCCTACCATAAAATATCTTATTTTTGCAGGAAATCAAACCGAATTATGTTACAGAATCCAACCCGAGGCACTGCCGAACTGAGCGGAGCTAAAAGATATACCATTACGGCAGCCTTGCCTTATACAAACGGCCCTATTCACATCGGGCATTTAGCAGGCGTTTATGTTCCAGCGGATATTTATTCCAGATATTTAAGACTGCAAGGAAGAGATGTTTTGTTCGTTTGCGGAAGCGATGAACACGGCGTGGCGATTTCGATGAAAGCCAAAAAAGAAGGCATAACGCCTCAGGAAGTAATCGACAAATACGATGGAATTATTCGGAAATCATTCTCAGATTTTGGAATTTCTTTTGACAATTATTCCAGAACTTCGGCTAAGATTCATCACGATACGGCTTCGGAGTTTTTCAGAACCTTGAATGAGAAAGGCGATTTTATCGAAGAAGTGACCGAGCAATTGTATGATACAAAAGCCGACCAATTTTTGGCAGACCGTTTTGTAGTGGGAACTTGCCCAAAATGTGGCAACGAAGAAGCTTATGGCGACCAATGTGAAAAATGTGGTTCGACCTTGAACGCTACCGATTTAATCAACCCAAAATCGACCATTACAGGAGAAACGCCTATTTTGAAATCGACGAAACACTGGTTTTTACCATTAAATCGATATGAAGATTTCCTGAAAGAATGGATTCTGGTTGGACACAAAAACGATTGGAAACCCAATGTTTACGGACAAGTAAAATCTTGGATTGATGGCGGACTAGAACCTCGTGCCGTAACTCGCGACCTCGACTGGGGAATTGACGTTCCAGCCCCTCTTAATCTCCCCAAAGGAGAGAAATGGGCAGGAACTGGAAAAAAACTATATGTGTGGTTCGATGCACCCATTGGCTACATTTCTTCATCAAAAGAATGGGCTTTACGCGAAGGAAAAGATTGGGAACCGTATTGGAAAGACAAGGATACTAAATTAGTACATTTCATAGGAAAAGACAATATTGTTTTTCATTGCATCATTTTTCCAGTGGTATTAAAGGCCGAAGGAAGTTATATTCTACCAGATAATGTTCCTGCCAACGAGTTCTTGAATTTGGAAGGAAATAAATTATCTACGTCTAAAAACTGGGCGGTTTGGTTGCACGAATATTTGGTAGATTTTCCAAATCATCAAGATGTTTTGCGTTATGCTTTGACGTCGAATGCACCAGAAACAAAGGATAATGATTTTACTTGGAAAGATTTTCAGGCGAGAAATAATAATGAATTGGTGGCAGTTTTTGGGAATTTCATTAATCGAGTGGTGGTTTTGACCAATAAATATTACGAAGGAATTGTTCCAAGCCCAAGCCCACTAACTTCCGATAAATCGGAACAGGCTCCCGAAGTGGGAACTCCCAACTTCACTGATTATGACAATGAGGTTTTAACGGAATTAAAAGCCTTTCCTGCTGTCATTTCGAGTTCGATAGAACGATATAGATTTCGTGAGGCTTTGGGCGAATTGATGAATGTAGCACGATTGGGAAATAAATATTTGGCCGACGAAGAGCCTTGGAAAATGATAAAAGACAATCCAGAACG
>DMHA01000255.1 GCA_003449615.1 Flavobacterium sp. | reverse complement strand
CTCTATAACATTCGTTCCTGTATCAAATTTAATCTCCCATATTTTTTCTGCAATTTCAGAACGGGTAATTACCCTGTCTCTATTTTTGATAAAATACTCTAATAGTTTAAACTCTTTTAATGTTAAACTGATGTTTTTCCCGTTTCTGTTTGCTGTCATGTTCATCAAGTTGCCTGTTAAATCGCCCATTGATAGCATTTTTTCTGCAGTATTTGAATGAAGCGTTCGCTTTAAAAGAGCCCTTACTCGGGCAAGCAATTCGCTAAATTCAAAAGGTTTTACCAAATAGTCGTCAGCTCCCGATTCAAAGCCAATTAATTTATCTTCTATAGAACCCAGCGCTGTAAGCATTAATACAGGAGTGCTTTTATCTTTTTCTCGAATCGCTTTGCATACATCAATTCCGTTTATTAGAGGTAAGTTTAAATCTAAGATGATTAAATCGTAAGGATTTACAATGGCAAGACTTTTTCCTATAAACCCATCTAAGGCAATATCTGAAGTATATGAGTTTTCTTCAAGACCATTTTTAATAAAATTAGCTACCTTAGGCTCGTCTTCGATGATTAAAATTTTACCCATTTATTTATTTTTTCACACTCTTTTGTGTCATGAAATATATCTTTGAATTCCATGGAGAGTATTTTTTATTAACTCTTTTTATTGTTAATATTTGGTTGCTTTCGTCGTGCATTTCCTGAAAATGCAAATATAGGGCTGTTGCAATTGCCACTACTGTATTTCCTGAAAGTTCATTGTTTTCTTTTCTACTTTCTGGAAATACATTGTGTAACGTTTTGTTATGCTTTCTTTCGTTAGCAATATGATTTAGCTTTACCATTAGTTTTACTGCAAACATTACTGTTATTAGTGCTAAAGTAACTACTGTTATTCCAATTAATGCCAAAGATACGGCATATGAATCAATTCTGTCCATCACTTTTTTCTGCAAGTTAGGGTTTATTGAATTTTTATTTGTTAACTGAGGATTAAAACGGTATTAAAAGCCAGCACCTATATATTTAATGTGCTTTTAATCGCTATAGTATTTGACAATTAGTGTTTCTTAGTAATTTTGAAATCAAAAACGAATGGGAAACAAAAAAATTGATGCAGGATTCTTTATTGTTCAACTAATAGTAATAGCAGCCCTAGCTGTAATTGCGTATGTAGTAATATCCAGCTTAATGACCTAGATTTTATTGCTGGATCATTAACGAAATCAAGGGACTTTTTATTAAGGTTATAATATCTTTATAGAGAATTAATGCTTCAATTTGACCTTCGGAATAAGGCGCAATTGAGTACGGAGGATAACTGAACAAGATACCATTGGGTAATAAAAGAAAATTTTCTGATATAGGAACCTCATCGCTGTATAAAGATTTGTCTTTTAATTTAGCGTGTATCAATCGACTTAAATACTTTTCATAACCAGCCAAAAACAAGTCACTAATAAAAACTCTATTGCCATTTTTTAAATTATAAATATAGTATAGCGTTGAATAGTTTCCATGGGCTCCTCCACTAAATTCATAATCAGAAACAGCATATTGAAGAATGTTATTTTTATTATATAATATTTCAGTATTGATACTTCTTTCCCAATTCATAAATTCAAATTCAACACTACCACCATTACCTAATATTTCTTTATTAGATTGTATATAATCATTAAAGTAATTATTAGTAAATTTATGTAAGCTCAACTTAATATTTTCAGATGATTTATCATCAAAAATAATCCCATTTATTTCTTTAGTTATTTTCGATGCTATTATTTTATCCTTATTATTACTGGGGTATAAAATGCTTACAGCAATATTGGCATGTGGACTATTTTTTGTTGATAAAAGTTTTTTGCTGTTTTCGATACTTAAGTTTTCAAAAGCCATTGAAGTTTTATAATTCTCAATAAAGCTTATTTCATGCAAAAGTTTTTTGTTTTCAAACCAAGATAGCTTGATGGTACTGTCTGTTTCATAAACAATTTTAGCTTTTCCAACATTTTGTCCATTACTTACAATATCTACATCAATATTTTGATTTTTTGCCTCTCCATCTAATAAGAGAATTTGTTTTTCCGAAATATTTTGGAGGTAACCAGTAATCTGATAATTGCTACTTTTTAGTTCGAGGTTGAATAATTGGCCATTTTTATTTTTACCTTCTAGGTGCTTATAATAGTTATTACGAAAAATATAAGTTTGCGCTCCTGTCTGTAAGCACCAAGTTGCGAGCTTTATAAATGTTAATAATTTAAGTTTGTCAGACACATTAAATGAATTTATCTTTTTTTAAGTAGTATTTAACCCTTTGATAGGTGTTAACATGCCTTTCAACTTTAGCTTCGTATAAGTCTTTAATTGTTACCAGAATTCCAGTTTCTTCAACATCTCCAAATTCATCGTTGATTACCGTATCAAAAACTTTAAACGTGGGAGAGAGATTCATGTATGCATTAATTAGCGGGGGAATATTCTCACCTAGAGAACGAATTTTTTTTGAGACAATCTGGTAGTTCGTTGCATAATCATTACCCGGGTATAATTTGTCGTATTCTGCAGGATCAAATTCCAAGTCATAAGGATTTTTAGGCGTAATTAACTGTTCTCTATCACCAAAATGCTTATTCAAAAAATGCAATAAGGTGTTTCTTGCCTGTCGGTTAAAATGAGTGTACATGGTAACTTTTCCGAAGAAATAGTTAATGTGCGGGTGGTCAATCATGATGGCTCCCAGTCCGTCCCATAAATTATCTAATGCATAAATTCCTCTGCGGGCTCTGGCTGTAGATTGATATGCGGGTTGTACAAAAGATCGTCCTAATTCGATCATGCACGGCATATAATCTCTCTGAAATTTTTCGGAAAAATTAAATAAATGCGATGTAGATAATCGTTTTCCCAATTTCGATCCATCTGCACCTTCCACTGGAAGATAGAAGCGGTAACCACCTAATATTTCTTGATGATCAGGATCCCAAACAATTAATTGATGATAAGGATCGTCAGATATGTCGAATTCATCTATGTCAGTTTCATTTCCTGTTCCTCCGCCCGCTGTTCTAAAAGTTAATTCACGCAAACGACCAACCTCTTGCATTAAATTAGGTGCTTCATGGTGCGTGAAAACATAAATTTCATTTCCCGCATAATTTGTTTTCCTTACAAATTTCTCTTCGGTAAGTTCCTTTAATATTATCTCTTTTGGTATGGGTGCTATTATGTCTTTCATGCCATTATTTTAAAGATACAAATATAAAAAACTATCGCTTCTATTTGTACCCAAATCGATAGGTGTTTATACTACTTTTTTTTATTTTCCTTCAATTGATACACCTTCTTTTTTATTTCTTGGGCCCAATAAAGCTGATTATTTGTTGTTTCAATGGTGTTGTATGGGATTAGTTCCTTGATTGTTATTTTAAAATGTTTGTTTTTTTGCATAAATAATTCATGGGGCAAAAAGAACATTTCCAAATTGGTTTTAATCCTCAAAGCCTTTCTTAGCCAGCAAATTAAATAGAATAATTTGGTGTTTCTACCTTCAAAGTAAATGGGTACAAAGTCTCTTTTGTATTCTAACGATTTAGAAATGATGCTTTTTTTCCATTCTAAATCAACTATTTCTCCATTTATCTTTCTTGATACCATACCTGCCGGAAAAGTTAGCACTGCTCTCCCAGTAGCATATGCGTCATTTAGTTTTACTGCATTCATCTTTGAATTGGAGCCATGTTTGTTTACCGGAATAAATGTGCCTTCCATGTTTCGTAAGTTCATCAATAAATCATTTACAACTTCAAACATGCCCGGAAAATAAGGGTTAAGCACCGATAGTAATACCATGCCATCGAAGCCACCCAATGGATGGTTGGATACAATTATCACATCTTGTTTCTTCGGTAAATTTTCAATTCCCTTAATGTCAAATGTTATTTTGAAATCAGAAACTAAGTGATCGGCAAATGCCGCCCCTTGTTTATCTCCATATTCTTTTAGTACCCTATTGATCTCTTTTTCATGGATGATTTTTCTTATGGTCCAAAACACTATACCCGGCAGCCATTTGGCCATACGAGGGTTTTTTTCGTAAAATACTTTTTTAACATCTAAATGCTGTGGATTTCTTTCTAATTGCTCCATGTGAGATTGTTTTATTTAGGGTGCAAAGA
>DMHA01000101.1:360-5904 GCA_003449615.1 Flavobacterium sp. | reverse complement strand
GGTTCTACTGGAAATAGTGTGAACATTTAGCATATTTTTAAAACCATTAAGAAAGTTAAGGTTCATTAAGCACACTGAAACTTAATTTTCTTAATTGTTTATTTATATGTAGGTTACTTTCTGCTGGCTGGATTAATTTTAATTGTTTTAGTTTTTCACACAAAACCCAGTAGAACCAAAACAAAAATAGCAAATCATTCCGAATTATTAGTTTATAAGACTTTAAAAATTCCTTTTATAAACTAATATTTTAATCCTCACTTAGCGCATTCCAACCCCGAGCCTTCAACGGAATTCGAGTATTGGCACGAGTTACCAAATGTATTCCTTCGCTTTCCTGAGTGGTATGTCCAATAATGGTAAAATTTGGATTGCCTTTTATTTTGTCAAAATCTTCCATTTTAATAGTGAAAAGCAGTTCATAATCTTCACCACCATTTATCGCCACGGTTGTTGCATCAAGGTCGAATTCTTCGCAAGTATTCATAAACTGTGGGTCAAGAGGCAGTTTGTCTTCATATAAATTGCAACCCACTTTTGATTGTTTGCAGAGGTGCATAATTTCTGAAGATAATCCATCCGAAATGTCGATCATTGCAGTTGGTTTTATTTCTAATGCGTGCAACAAAGTACGAACGTCTTTTCGAGCTTCGGGTTTGAGTTGGCGTTCGATTAAATATGTATAAGCATCTAAATCGGGTTGCGAATTGGGGTTCACTTTGAAAACTTGTTTTTCTCTTTCTAAAACTTGCAATCCCATATAAGCCGCTCCAATATCGCCAGTTACCACCAATAAATCGGTATCGCCAGCACCGTTTCTATATACAATTTCATTTTCATCGGCTTCGCCAATAACGGTAATGCTAATAATCATTCCTTTTTGTGAGGAAGTAGTATCGCCACCAATCACATCCAAATTGTATTCATTGGCAGCAAGCGAAATACCATCGAATAATTCTTCCAAAGCTTCGAGAGGAAACCGATTAGAAACCGCAATCGAAACTAAGATTTGAGTGGCTTTGGCATTCATTGCACAAATATCAGAAACATTAACCACAACGGCTTTATAACCCAAATGCATCAAAGGCATATACCCCAAATCGAAATGAACCCCTTCGACTAACATATCGGTAGAAACAACCACTTTTTTTTCTTTGAAATCCAAAACAGCAGCATCATCACCAATACCTTTTAAGGTAGAAGTTTGGATAATTTTAAAGTTTTTGGTCAGGTGGTCTATAAGTCCAAATTCGCCAAGTTGGGCAATACTGGTTCTTTGTGGGGATTTTTCTTCTATCATAGCGCAAAGATACAAAGGATTTTATTTGCTACAAAGTCACAAAGGGACAAGCTTTATTATTGATTGTGTTGTATAATTCAGATAGCCATCAGAGAATTATGCCTTAAAATAGGAGTAAACATAAAAAATTTAATTCGAAATAAATTTAATCCCAAGCTTTAAATTAGGTACAATTTTTCAGAACCACCGTTCATTGACAGACAACTGAATAAATGTGTATATTTGCAAATAAATCAAAGAAAAATTCTTGAAAGTTGAACAAAACATAGAAAGGCTAAAGTATTTACTGACACTATTAAAAATGTCAGTTGAAGAACTATTGCCTTTGATTAGTGAAGGTTTGACTAAACCCATAACAAAAGAGCAGATATTAAGTCCAAACATTGAATTGGGACACCTTAAAAGAATTGACAAAGTATTTAATAAAGGGATCCATTATTATTTAGACCCAAAATCGCTAGATGTTTCAAAAGATGCGAGCATATTTTTCAGAAAAACAAAATTTGATGTTGATTTAAGTTTAGGTGCAAGAAAGATTGTAAATCATTTTGAAGAATTTAAAATCTCTTTATCCGCTATTGCTGAACTATCAGACATAAAGTTTGATAGAACATTACCTGTTTTTACTCTTAATAGCAACCCAAAAAATGTAGCGACAGAAATACGAAAATTAGTAAATCCCGAATTTAAAATTAGGGACAAAGATTTTCTAACCGAGCTAATAAAAAGACTTGCAGAGAAAAATATTTTAGTATTTGAGTTCGTAGAAACTTGGAATAAAAAAGAAAGAGCAAATATTGATGGCTTTTTCCTTAAACCAAATGTAATTGTACTTAAACGACAACAAATTTCTTTTAAAAGAGAAATATTTACGCTTGCACACGAATTGGGACATTATCTTTTAAATGAAGAAGAAATTGACCAAATTGATTATCAAGACTTCGTTAATCAGAAATTATCAAGAATTGAAACTTGGTGTAATGATTTTGCTTTCCATTTTCTAAGTGTCGAATTTGAAAAAATAATTGAAGTAATTGATAATTCAACTGCCCACAATGATTACAATATTGACTTAATTCAATCAATATCCGAAAAAACACATTTAAGTAGAATTGCGATTTTTACAAAATTACTTTTGCTTAATAAAATCAGCCCTTCCAATTATAACAAAGTAAAAGCTGGTTTTGAAGAGGATTTTAGAATTAAAAATGAAGAATTAAAAAAGAAAAGAGAATTAGACAAACAGAACGGAATTAATACAGGTGGTTCAACACCAATACCAATCAAATCGCCATTATTAGTATCAACTATTCAAACCGCATTTTACGAAGGTGTAATTAATGAATACGAATTTTGCAAAAAGCTAAACATAAAACCCGATAAAATAGATAGTTTCCTCTATGAAAGTAGTAATTGACACCAGCTCTTTATTGTCGTTGGTTCGGTACTACTTACCATTTGACAAGCAAACAATTTTATTTGAAGCAATTAAATCAAAAATTGCTAATGGAGAAATCTTGGTTATTGACAAGATAATTGATGAGTGTGCTTATACATCAAAAGGAATTGTTTTAACCACGCTTGTGTTTTTAACAGACAAGACTTTTAATAAAACAAACAAACTTCCATTAAATACTGAATTCATTTTACCACCTGCACCTGCTAAATTTTACAGACAGGTAGATAATCAATTCGCTGTTAGAGTTTTAACAAACAAACTTTCTCCAAGTCAATATGATGTAGTAAAAAATGAATTTATGAATTCTGCTGACATGAAATTAATTCTAACAAGTCTTTCTCTTATAAAAGAAAATCCTAATGAAGAAATATTTCTTGTAACAGAAGAAACAGATGTAAGTAATGATAAAAAATATTTCCAAAAGATACCCGCTATTTGTTCACAATTAGATATTCAAACAATAAATATCCAACAACTTTTTGACAAATTTGACGGAATAACTTTCGAAATAAAATAAAACCGCACCCTTTACCAAGAGAGAATAAATATTTAACCAAAAATATTATCTTGATTGCTGTTCGATAGTTTCTTGTTCCAATAATCCTCATAGATAAACAAGCAAAACAAAACAAATGTTTGTTTAAGTAAAAAACTATTATATTTGACCAAAAAAGTAAATGAACAAAGAAGATTTTGGTTTTGAAACCCAAGCCATTCGCAACCAATTAGATAGATCTCAATTTCAGGAACATTCTGTGCCTTTGTATTTGTCCTCCAGTTTTGTATTTGAAGACGCCGAAGATATGCGAGCTTCTTTTACTGAAGAAAAAGAACGCAACATTTACAGCCGTTTCAGCAACCCAAATACCACCGAATTTGTTGATAAAATTTGCATAATGGAAGGTGCCGAAGCTGGTTATGCCTTTGCCACCGGAATGGCGGCGGTCTATGCTACTTTTGCGGCTTTGTTGAATTCAGGCGATCATATCGTTTCGGCGAGTAGCGTTTTTGGTTCGACACACGCCTTGTTTATGACCTATTTTCCAAAGTGGAATATAGAAACTTCCTATTTTGATATTAACCAACCTGAAACAATTGAAAGTTTTATCAAACCCAACACAAAAATCCTGTATGCAGAATCTCCAACAAATCCCGGAGTTGATGTAATCGATTTGGAATTGCTTGGCAATATTGCCAAAAAACACAATCTGATTTTAATTATAGACAACTGTTTTGCCACGCCCTACCTTCAGCAACCGATAAAATGGGGAGCCCATTTGGTAATCCATTCTGCCACAAAACTGATTGACGGACAAGGACGGGTTTTAGGCGGAGTAACCGTGGGAAGCGAAGATTTGATACGTCAAATATATTTGTTCTCCAGAAACACAGGACCTGCTTTGTCGCCGTTTAATGCTTGGGTATTGTCGAAAAGTTTGGAAACCTTAGCAGTTCGTGTCGACAAACATTGTGAAAATGCACTGAAAGTAGCTGAATTTTTAGAAAATCATCCCAAGGTGAAAAGTATAAAATATCCATTCTTGAAATCGCATCCAAAATATGAAATTGCCAAAAAACAAATGCTTTTAGGAGGCAATATTATTGCTTTCGAAATCAAAGGAGGCATCGAAGCGGGAAGAACATTTTTGGACAAAATAAAATTGTGTTCGCTTTCGGCCAATATTGGCGACACCCGAACTATTGTAACGCATCCTGCATCGACAACCCACAGCAAATTGTCTTCGGAAGAAAAATTAGCCGTTGGAATTACCGATGGTTTGGTGCGAGTTTCGGTAGGATTAGAAACCGTGAAAGATGTTATTGCAGATTTGGAGCAGGCTTTGGTATAGGACAATTTTACCCTAGCCCACGGTTTCAACCGTGGGCGGTGGTTTTTGGTTGATTTACGTTTATAGCCCACGGTTTCATACGAGGGTTTTGTTAATTTTTTTTATTAAAAAGTATTGATTTTTATATTTTAAAAAATTACCTTTGCACACTGAAAAAGCAATCGTTCGGAAAATATCGATTTGTTGATTTTCATAAGTCAGAAAAATAGCTATTTAATAAATACATAAACAATGTCAAAAGTAATAGGAAAAGTTGCCCAAATCATCGGACCAGTTGTCGATGTAGTTTTCAACGGTAAAGATGTTGAACTTCCAAAAATTTATGATTCATTAGAAATCACAAAAAAAGATGGAACTATTTTAGTTCTTGAGGTACAATCCCACATTGGCGAAAACACCGTTCGTACCATTTCGATGGATTCAACAGACGGTTTGAGCCGAGGTTATGAAGTAGTTGGAACAGGTGCTCCTATTCAAATGCCAATTGGTGCAGATGTTTTTGGTCGTTTGTTTAACGTTATTGGCGATGCTATTGATGGTTTAGGAAACTTGCCAAAATCAGGCGCAAACGGAATGCCTATTCACAAGCCAGCTCCAAAATTTGAAGATTTATCAACTTCATCAGAAGTTTTATTCACAGGGATTAAAGTAATCGATTTGATTGAGCCTTACTCTAAGGGAGGAAAAATTGGACTGTTTGGTGGTGCCGGTGTTGGTAAAACTGTATTGATTCAGGAGTTGATCAACAATATTGCAAAAGGTCACGGTGGACTTTCAGTATTCGCAGGAGTAGGAGAGAGAACACGTGAAGGAAATGACTTGCTTCGTGAGATGTTAGAGTCAGGAATTATAAAATATGGAGAAGATTTTATGCACTCTATGGAAAATGGAGGATGGGATTTATCTAAAGTAGATATGCCAGGAATGAGAGAGTC
>DMHA01000101.1:0-308 GCA_003449615.1 Flavobacterium sp. | reverse complement strand
ACTTTTGTTTTCGGTCAAATGAATGAGCCTCCTGGAGCTCGTGCTCGTGTGGCACTTTCAGGATTGTCTATTGCGGAGTATTTCCGTGACGGAGCAGGTTCAGATCAAGGAAAAGACGTTCTTTTTTTCGTGGATAATATCTTCCGTTTTACACAAGCAGGTTCAGAGGTATCGGCACTTTTGGGTCGTATGCCATCTGCGGTGGGGTACCAACCAACATTGGCAACTGAAATGGGTGCGATGCAAGAAAGAATTACCTCAACAAACAAAGGTTCGATTACTTCAGTACAAGCGGTTTACGTTCCTGC
>DMHA01000156.1 GCA_003449615.1 Flavobacterium sp. | reverse complement strand
TAAATCATTTGGTCTAAAGTGATGGGCAAAGTGGTTTCGTGTCCCGCCATAACATTCGATGCAGAATCTCCCACCAGTATTACGTCAACCCCAGCGGCATCAACAATTTTTGCCATCGAATAATCGTAAGCCGTGAGCATAGAAATTTTTTCTCCATTGGCTTTCATTTCAATTAATGACTTTGTGGTGATTCTTTTGTAATCTTTTTTTGATGCAGACATTTATTTTTTATTTTAATTCCGATTGGTTCGGCATTGATTTTAATTTGAGAGTGTAAAAGTAATAAATTGAATTTTTTTAAATTGAATTTTAGGGAAGGAATGTGAAAAACGATTTTTTAAGCTAGAGCATTGTAATATAATCGAAGATAAAAAATGCATAATTTTTAACTTTAGCGGATTCCAAACAAAAAACCACTTTAAATTGGGAATTAAAGTGGTTTAATCTTTTTTTGATTTTCAAAATCTTTCTCTCTTTTGAAGAGGGTAGGAGAGTGAATTACATTTCAAACAACAATGTCATTGTGAAATTATTGTTGGTAGTTTTAATTTTTGCCCCATCGGTAAAACCTTGTGTGAAGAATCCTTGTTGCGAATTCCTTTGTGCATTGGTATAAGCCAAATCCAATTTGAACATTCCAAAATTATATCCTAATCCTCCAGAAAAAGAGTTTAAATCGCCAATTGTTGTTTTGTTTTTATACGGACTTTCTTCAAAACGATACCCTCCTCGAAGACTCCATTCTTTAATTTTGTATTCGGCACCAATTCTAAATTCGTTGGAAACGGCTAATATATTAGACATTTCTCTATTGGCACCTGTGAAATCATTTTCCGGTTTAAATGTAGTATCGCTATAATCTTTTCGTGAATAATCTAAACTTATTAATCCAGTTTTTCCGAAAACATAAGCCAAACTTCCTGTCCATTTGCCTGGGGTTTGCAATTTGTAAGGTGCATAATAATTGGTTATTTGCGGATTAACATTTGCAGTAAGTTCGTTTACATTATTGGCTCTCACAGCAGTTAGGCTTTGAGAGAGTTCATCGTTTAAGGTGTACCAAATTGGAGATTCATAGGCCAATCCCAAACGAATTTCTTTATTTACTTTTGCAATGGCACCTAATTGGAATGAAAATCCAGTTCCATAAGTATATAAATCATTGTCAAAACGCAAACGATTTACAGTATAATCGGAACTTAAAGGATTTGAATTGTCTTCATAAAAACTGCTGGATTGTACATAATCAACGAAATGCGAATTCAAATTCATTCCTAAATGCAATTTATCTTTATAAGAAGTTGCAGCATTAAAAGATAATTTTCCGTTATACCCTTCAGAATAAATACTATTTTCTTGATAGTAATTTCCATCTGCGGTAATGTTAGTTGAATAAGAATTTATATTTGGATTTATATCATTTAATGGGTCTGATGCTAATGGAATAGCATTTATAATATAGCTTTCGTAACCTAAAAAAGCTTGTTGTTTACCATAATCTAATTCCGAATAGTTTGAATTTCTTATTAAACCTAAAGAAACACCATTAGCATAACTTAAAAAATATCCATCCACAGAATTCGTTCCATTCACTCCAGCCGAAAAGACCGAATTATCAAAATTATTGGTGTTTTCATAGTTTACTGCTAATGAAAACTTTTTCCAATTGCTTGAGGAATTATGGTTTTTAAAAACAAAAACGCCACCAGTTTGGTTCAAATCAAATGAATTATTGGAATCTTCGGTATTTGTTCCAAAATAATTGGAATTATTTTTTTTGCTGAAATTACTTAATGATAAAGTAAGTTGGTTATTCGAAAAAACTGCCGAACCAGCGGGATTTACATTTAGGGAAGACAAATCGCCACCCAGTGCACCAAAAGCGCCACCCATTGCCCTGAAACGAGCAGTTCCATTCAAATTATCTTGTGCATATCGAACTGCATCTGGGATTTCTTGAGCTTTGGCAAAATTAAAAACAAAGCCAGTTAACAAAAGGAATATATAATTTTTCATCATTTTTCAATTAAGTTTATAATTTATTTAGGGAAAATAGATTATCTTCTTCCACCTCCAGATGACCTTCCACCTCCACCACCAGAGGATCTTCCACCACCGTAACTTCCACCTCCTGATGATCTTCCGCTATTGTAATTGCTATTAGAAGATGATCTAGAATTGCTACTGCTGTTGTTGTAATTATTTGAACTTGGGGTATAAGTCCTAGTATTCGTATTATTTTGGCTTCTAGTACTGTTTGTATTCGTGCTAGTTCTTCTTCCTGAAGTATTGTCTTGTGAATAATCTCTATTCATAAATGAGGAATCATTTCTAGTAGTACTACTACTGTTTGCACTTCTTCTTGAATTGTTATAGTTTGATGTTCTATCAGTATTATATCGGTTTGGTGAATATCTGTTCCCATTTACACCATTAGCATAAGAAGAACCTCTTCTACCTGAATTATAAGAATAATTGTTATAATATCTATTGTCCCAATTATTTACAGAAAATCCCCAGCCATAATAAGGGTAACCCCATCCAAAACCATTACCCCAACCATAATAAGGATAACCCCAACCAAATCCATAATCCCAACCATATCCGAAATAGGGATTTCCCCATCCAAATCTGTTAAAACCCCAATAAGGGTTGCCCCAACCAAATCCAAATCCTACGCTAAACGAGGTATTCCAAGGATCGTTATATACATTGATAATGTTCGTTTCTGTATAACCTTGATTTTGATTTTGGGTTATAATGGTATCGCTTGAAACCAAGTTTTCCTCAAGCATAGAACCAAAATAGTTTTTGTACTGGGAACTTGAATTACTTGATACAGGCTGACTTTCTCTAGCAGTATTGCCATAAATTCCGTCGTTGTCATAATAGGAACTATTTTGATAGGAACCACAAGATGTTGCTAAAACACTTAAAAATCCAATTAGGGAAAGAAGTGTTGCATTTTTGAAAAATAAAATATTTGTTTTCATATCGATAGGATTTTTATTGTTGAACATTACAAAATTACTTAGTTTTGTCGAACTATTAAGTTAAAATTATCAAAACAAAATNNTTTAGTTAAAATAATAAAACAATTTTTGTGCCAAACTATTTATTATGAGCAAGAACTTAACAAAGCGATCTGACGACTATTCCAAATGGTATAACGAATTAGTTGTAAAAGCCGATTTGGCTGAAAATTCAGGAGTTAGAGGCTGTATGGTAATTAAGCCCTACGGTTATGCAATCTGGGAAAAAATGCAAGCAGAACTAGACCGAATGTTCAAAGAAACAGGTCATCAAAACGCCTATTTCCCTTTGTTCGTTCCCAAAAGTATGTTTGAAGCAGAAGAAAAAAACGCCGAAGGTTTTGCCAAAGAATGCGCCATTGTAACCCATTATAGATTGAAAAACGATCCGGATAATCCGGGAAAATTAATAGTAGATCCCAATGCAAAATTAGAGGAGGAATTAATTGTTCGTCCTACAAGTGAAGCGATAATTTGGTCCACCTATAAAGGATGGATTCAATCCTACCGTGATTTACCTTTGTTAATCAATCAATGGGCCAATGTGGTGCGATGGGAAATGAGAACCCGCTTGTTTCTTAGAACCGCAGAGTTTTTGTGGCAAGAAGGTCACACAGCCCATGCAACCAAAGCCGAAGCGCTAGAAGAATCCGAAAAAATGATGAATGTTTATGCCAATTTTGCCGAGAATTTTATGGCAATTCCGGTTATAAAAGGTTTGAAAACCGAAACCGAACGCTTTGCTGGAGCCGAAGAAACCTATTGTATTGAAGCCCTAATGCAAGACGGGAAAGCCTTGCAAGCAGGAACTTCCCACTTTTTAGGACAAAATTTTGCCAAAGCCTTTGATGTAAAATTTGCCAATGCTGAAGGAAAACAAGAACATGTTTGGGGAACTTCTTGGGGCGTTTCTACCCGATTGATGGGAGCTTTAGTGATGACACATTCTGATGACAATGGATTGGTTTTACCGCCAAATTTAGCACCAATTCAAGTGGTAATTGTGCCAATATACAAATCAGAGGAACAGTTAACCGAGATAACTACCGTGGCAAATGGATTAATTTCAGAATTCAAAAAGCTTAATATTACAGTTAAATTCGACAATAGGACTACTCAAAAACCTGGATTCAAGTTTGCAGAATGGGAATTAAAAGGCGTTCCAGTTAGAATAGCTATTGGTCCAAAAGACATTGAAAACGGAACATTTGAAGTGGCAAGACGTGATATTTTGACCAAAGAAATTATTTCTAAAGATGGAATTGCGATTTATATCAAAAATCTTTTGGAACAAATTCAAATTGATTTATTCAACAAAGCATTATCTTATAGAGAAGCACACATAACAGAAGTGAATAGTTTTGAGGAGTTTAAAGATGTTTTGGAACGAAAAGGAGGCTTTGTTTCAGCACATTGGGACGGAACTGCCGCTACTGAAGAGGAAATTAAAAATTTGACAAAAGCAACCATCCGATGTATCCCATTGAACGGAGTTAAAGAAGCGGGAAGCTGTATTCTCACAGGGAAATCTTCAACACAAAGAGTGCTTTTTGCAAAGGCATATTAAAATAAATAATTTTTTTTAACTGAACTATTGTAGATTTCAAAAATAGTTGTATTTTTGCATCCGCATTACAGAAACAAGGTCCCTTCGTCTATCGGTTAGGACGCCAGGTTTTCATCCTGGTAAGAGGGGTTCGATTCCCCTAGGGACTACAAATTAAAATTAATAAAAGAAAAATCATTCAAGAAAATGGCAAATCACAAGTCAGCTTTAAAGAGAATTAGAAGTAACGAAAAGAAAAGAGTTTTAAACAGATATCAACATAAAACTACTCGTAATGCAATAAAAGCATTAAGACTTTCTACTGATAAAGAAGATGCTACTTCTAAATTATCAAGTGTTATTTCTATGATTGATAAATTAGCTAAGAAAAATATCATTCACGATAATAAAGCATCTAATTTAAAATCAAAATTAACGAAACACGTTGCTAAATTGTAGTACATACATTTTATTGATATAAAACAAAACCTCGAAATTTTCGGGGTTTTTTTATGGAATACTTAGAGTAAACTCATAAAAACAATTCTTATTTAGTCATTAATATCTGACTATGAACATTCATTTTGATTCATAAGTTAACAAATTGGCAAACTTTAGAATAAAGATTTTTTATAAGAAAATAAAGTGTACCTTTGCAACCTCAAAAAAAATTAGATGGAAGCTATTAGAAACATTGCAATTATTGCCCACGTCGATCACGGTAAAACCACTTTGGTTGATAAAATTATGTATCATTGTCACTTATTTCGTGACAACCAAAATACTGGAGATTTAATCCTTGATAATAATGACTTGGAGCGCGAAAGAGGCATTACCATTACTTCAAAAAATGTTTCGGTAGTTTATAAAGGAACCAAAATCAACATTATTGACACACCAGGTCACGCCGATTTTGGCGGAGAAGTGGAGCGTGTTCTTAATATGGCTGATGGAGTTTGTCTTCTTGTAGATGCTTTTGAGGGACCTATGCCACAAACTCGTTTTGTATTACAAAAAGCCATTGACTTGGGATTAAAACCTTGTGTAGTAATCAATAAAGTGGATAAAGAAAACTGTACTCCTGAAGAAGTTCACGAAAAAGTTTTCGATTTAATGTATGAATTGGGTGCCGAAGAATGGCAATTGGATTTTCCAACGGTGTATGGTTCTGCCAAAAATAACTGGATGTCGGATGATTTCAATGTTATCACAGAAAATATTGAGCCTTTATTGGATATGGTGTTAAATCATGTTCCAGCCCCAAAAGTTTCTGAAGGAACTCCCCAAATGTTGATTACCTCATTAGATTTTTCTTCTTTTACAGGTCGAATTGCCATTGGTCGTTTGGAGCGAGGCGTTTTGAGAGAAGGAATGCCCATTTCATTAGTAAAAAGAGATGGAAAAATTACAAAATCAAGAATTAAAGAATTGCACACTTTTGAAGGCCTTGGTCGTAAAAAAGTGCAAGAAGTAATTGCTGGAGATATTTGTGCGATAATTGGAGTTGAAGGTTTTGAAATTGGCGATACCATTGCTTGTTTTGATAATCCAGAGGCTTTGCAAACCATTGCTATCGATGAACCTACGATGAGTATGTTGTTTACAATTAACGATTCGCCATTCTTTGGTAAGGAAGGAAAATTTGTTACTTCTCGACATATTAGAGATAGATTGACAAAAGAATTAGAAAAAAATCTTGCCATGAAAATGGGGGAAACAGATTCTGCCGATAAATTCATGGTTTTTGGGCGAGGAGTACTTCACTTATCAGTTCTTATAGAAACTATGAGAAGAGAAGGTTATGAATTGCAAATTGGTCAACCACAGGTAATTATCAAGGAAATAGATGGTAAAAAATGTGAGCCAATCGAAGAATTGACCATCGACTTGCCAGAAAGTCTTTCGGGAAGGGCAGTCGAATTTGTTTCAATCCGTAAAGGAGAAATGTTGAGCATGGAAGGCAAAGGAGAACGAATGATTGTAAAATTCAATATTCCATCTCGTGGAATTATCGGATTGCGTAATCAATTGCTTACTGCTACTGCTGGCGAGGCTATTATGTCACATCGTTACATTGGTTATGAACCTTTCAAAGGAGAAATTCCTGGACGAAATAATGGTTCATTGATTTCTATGGAAAACGGAAAAGCAATTCCTTATTCGATTGATAAATTGCAAGACAGAGGAAAATTCTTTGTTGACCCAAATGAAGATGTCTATGAAGGTCAGGTTATTGGAGAAAATTCTCGTAGCGATGATATGTGTGTGAATGTGACTAAAATGAAAAAACAGTCCAATGTTCGTTCTTCTGGAAATGATGAAAAAGCAAGAATTATTCCTCCTATCAAATTTTCGCTTGAGGAAGCATTGGAATACATTCAAAAAGATGAATATGTTGAGGTTACACCAAAATGTATTCGTTTGAGAAAAATATATTTGACGGAAACGGATAGAAAGAGATACAAGATATAAATTTCCAAATTCCAAATAAGAAATTCCAAATTCCTAATAAGAAATTCCAAATTCCAAATAAGAAATTCCAAA
>DMHA01000039.1:3328-3717 GCA_003449615.1 Flavobacterium sp. | reverse complement strand
AACATTTGCTTTTTGTAGGCAGCAATATGGGAATCTATTTTGGTTTTGCTGATTTTGTCGGCTTTGGTAAAAATAATGCAAAACGGAATTTCGCTTTCGCCCATATAAGCCATAAATTCGATGTCGATATTTTGGGCTTCGTGACGAATGTCAATCAAGACAAAAGCACAAACCAGTTGTTCTCTGGTTTCAAAATAATCGGTAATAAATTGCTGAAAAACCGATTTTGTTTTCTTCGATACTTTGGCATAACCATAACCGGGCAAATCGACCAAAAACCAATTGTTGTTGATTTTGAAGTGATTGATTAACTGTGTTTTTCCAGGTCTTCCTGAGGTTTTTGCCAAATTTTTATGATTGGTCAACATATTAATCAAAGAGGATTTCCC
>DMHA01000039.1:0-3227 GCA_003449615.1 Flavobacterium sp. | reverse complement strand
ATAAATTCGGCGGTGTTAATCTTCATTTAAAAGTGATTTGGCTTCAGTGAGCAATAACGGAATGTCTTTATTGACAATTTTCCAAATTAAAATATCATCCACAGTATCATAAGCATGAATTACTTTATTTCTTAAATCAACGACTAATCTGGAATAAGAAATTGAAATTTTAGGATTTATTTTCAAGAGTTTCGACATTGCTTCTCCAATGATTTCTATTTCTCTTTCTACTGCTCTTCTCTTGGTTTTGTTCAACAAATAATCTTCAATAATTCTTTTTCCTTCAAGATGTTCATCTATTGAATTGATTGATTCAATAATATCAACAAGTAGTTTTTTTTCCTCTCGAGTTGTCATATCAATTGAATTTTACTTTCATTTATACTTTCAATCAAATATGGATTTCGCAATGTTTTTTCAGCAACTAAATCGACCTGTTTTTTCAACAACTCTTGTAAATCATCCAATAAACTGAAATAATTATTGGCGTAAGTTTCATAATCTAAATCTTCTGGAAATGTGTATAAAAAATCAACATCGCTATTTTCATTAAATTTGTTAGTTGCTGCACTTCCAAACAAAAATGCCTTTTTAGCTCCATATTTGGAGAATAATTTTTTAATTTGTGGAAGCTTATTTTCTATTTGTTTTTCCATTTCAACAACTTTTTTATTAACCCAAAAATTCAATTTAATGCGCTTTCAAATGAGTATGCGACAGCCAGTCTTCCAGCAAACTATTGAACTCCTCTGGGCGTTCCATCATGGCAGCGTGACCACATTTGTCTATCCAATATAAGCTGGCATTGGGCAGTAATTCATTAAACTCTTCGGCAACAGATGGTGGGGTTACAAGGTCGTTTTTTCCCCAAATCAAGCAGGTTTGAACGTGCATTTTTGGTAAATCTTTCGCCATATTATGGCGAATGGCACTTTTGGCAATAGTCAAGGTTTTTATCAGTTTTATTCTATCATTTACAGAGGCATAGACTTCATCAACCAATTCTTTGGTAGCCATTTTTGGGTCATAAAAAACATCCTGAGCTTTCTTTTTTATATATTCATAATCGCCTCTTTTGGGATAACTATCGCCCATTGCACTTTCATAAAGTCCTGAACTACCAGTCAATACAAGCCCAGCGACTTTTTCGGGATACATTTTGGTGTGGTACAATGCAATATGTCCTCCAAGAGAGTTTCCTAATAATATGACTCTATCAAATCCTTTGTATGTAATGAAATCCTTCACATATCTTGCAAATGCTTTCACATTGGTTTTCAATATACTTTGAGTATAAATTGGCAAATCGGGTATTACAATTTTGTATCCTTTTTCAGAAAAATGATTAGCCACAGCATCAAAATTGCTCAAACCACCCATTAAACCGTGTAAAACAACAATTGGAGTTCCTTCGCCAGCTTCATAATAGCTGTATTTACCTTCTTTTTTATAGTATTTTTCCATGCTTTTTATTGCGATTTTTCAATTTCAACAAAGATAGGATTTAATAAATTAAAATGAATTTTTGAAATCAATTTTTATGTTTTTTTAATCTTATAAGTTATAAAAGTTGTTCCTAACGCTATCGATTTTGTTCTCACAATTTCCGTTTTTAGTTTCTAATTCAGGTTCATTAATAATACTTTAATTATTTCAACACCCGAGGGATAGCGAATGGACGATGTAAAGTCGCAAAATCACAAAGTTTCTTAACAAGGTTTAAAAAACTCCTAACGCCCTGATTCCCAAAAAAAACAGTCGTTTTCTTGTAAAGTGGTAAAACTTATTAACAAAGTGGTATATTGTGGTAAATTGTGGTAATATTTTTTATATTTTTGCTCTACATCAATAAAAATTTTCATTTTGAACACAATTGTCGGAACTTATGAATGTAAAGTCGATGCCAAAGGAAGGCTGCTTTTGCCTGCGCCTTTGAAAAAGCAATTGGCTTTGTCACTTCAAAACGGTTTTGTTTTGAAGCGTTCCGTATTTCAACCGTGTTTAGAATTGTATCCAATGGAAGAATGGGATTTGATGATGCAAAAAATCAACAAACTCAACCGATTCGTTAAAAAAAACAACGACTTCATTCGCCGATTTACAGCTGGTGTAAAAGTGGTTGAAATTGATGCTTTGGGAAGATTATTGGTTCCTAAAGATTTGGTGGTTTTTGCAAGTATTTCTAAAGAGGTTGTGTTTTCGTCAGCGGTGAATATTGTGGAGATTTGGGACAAAGATTTATACGAAAAATCAATAAGTGGCGAAGATGTGGATTTTGCAGATTTGGCCGAAGAAGTAATGGGAAACACCAATGACGACAATGGAATATCATAATCCCGTTTTGCTTCATCCATCGGTAGATGGGTTGAACATAAAACCCGACGGCGTTTATGTTGACGTGACTTTTGGCGGTGGCGGTCATTCAAAGGAAATTTTGAGCAGACTGGGTCCAAACGGAAAATTATTTGCTTTTGACCAAGATGAAGATGCTTTGGCGAATACTTTAAAGGACGAGAGATTTACATTGATCAATGAAAATTTCAGATTTATAAAAAGGTTTTTGCGTTTTTATGGAGTGAAAAGTGTAGATGGAATTTTGGCCGACTTAGGCGTTTCCTCTCATCAATTTGATGTAGCCGAAAGAGGTTTTTCTACTCGTTTTGATGCTGATTTGGATATGAGAATGAGCCAGAAAAATGATTTAAACGCCTTTCGAGTAGTCAATGAATATGATGATGCCAATTTGAGAAGAGTGTTTTTGGATTATGGCGAATTAAAAAATGCACCTGCATTGGCACGAACCATTATCGAGGCTAGAGGGCATCAAACCATTAAAACCACAGACGAATTGAAAGAAGTTTTGGCAAAATATTTACCCGAAAAAGTTAGAAATAAAATATTGGCACAAATCTATCAAGCCATTCGAATTGAAGTGAATCAGGAAATGGATGTTTTGAAAGAATTTCTGGAACAATCTTTAGAGATTTTGAATCCAAACGGAAGATTGAGTGTGATTTCCTATCATTCATTGGAAGACAGATTGGTAAAAAGATTTATGAAAAACGGAATGTTTGAGGGCGAACCAGAACGTGATTTTTTTGGCAATTTTTCGGTTCCTTTTAAAATTATTGAAAAACTGATTGTTCCTGATAATAATGAAATCAAAATGAACAATAGGGCCAGAAGTGCCAAATTAAGAATAGCGGAGAAATCCCCTCCCCAGCCCT
>DMHA01000151.1 GCA_003449615.1 Flavobacterium sp. | reverse complement strand
AAAAAAAGAGTTAGATAGAATTAGAAATATTGTTTTTCGAGGAAATCAAATCATTCAAAATTACATCCATTTATTTGGATAAAAATCAATTCTTAAACAGTAACTATTCTGACTTATATTCCTATTTGAATAGTGATTCTGTTTTCCGACCTCCCATTTTCATTTCTTAAAGTTTATGCATAAACCGAAGCTTTCTTTCAAACGGATTGCTTTAGTTTGTTGCGCTTTTTCAATTTTATAACAAATTGAAACCATTCTTACGTTCAAAATGTTTTGAGGACTACTGTTTTCAAGACAAACCTTTTTACAAACTTTAATCAATAAAAAAATGAAATTTCAAATAAAAAATATTGTAGCCGTTTTGGCTTTAGCTCTAGCATTTACTTCTTGTACTGATGATAACGAAACAATTTCAGGAGAAGGCGCAATAAAATTAGAATTCGATAATGTTTATGGTGCTGCAAACTTAGCATTCAATACTGCTTACACTAATACAAACGGCGAAGTAATAAAAGTATCTAATGCTATTTACATCATCAGTAATATCGTATTAACAAAAGAAGATGGTTCGACTTACACAATGCCAAAATCAGAAAGCTATTTCTTTGTAAACGAAGCCGATGCTACCAGTACTATTTTAAACTTACCAAATATTCCAGCCGCTAATTATACTAAAGTTTCATTTGGTGTTGGTGTAGATCAAGCCCAATTTAATGCAGGTGCTGATGGTCAAGGTACAATGTGGACTGATGCTCAAGCGCTCGGAATGACTTGGTCTTGGGCTGCAGGATATAAATTTGTAAAATTCGAAGGTACCGTAACATCTACAACTCACACTAATGCAAATTTTAGAGTTCACACCGGAAAAACAGGGGATATTTATAACTATGCCACAATAACATTAAACTTTCCGAACAAGGCTTTAGTAAGAACAAATGTTACACCACAAGTTCATGTTCTTACAGATCTAAAAAAAGTAATCGAAGGCACAACGGTCATCAATTTTAATGAAGGATTAGACGTAATGGGTGGTACAAAAGTGCAAAACATTTCTGCTAACAACGTTCCAAATATTTTTAGTATAGATCACGTACACAACGATTAATTTTTTTTGGAGCTAATCCAGCTGTACATTTCAAGTCCGCAGGAAAAACAAAAATTTTGTAAGCAAAAAAATGTGCTTCTTTGGTCGCAATTTTTTTTCAACAAAATCAATTTGTTTTTCCTTTACGGGCTTTCCATTCCCATCTGGGCTAAAAACATCAATTATGAAAACACGATTTTTAATCTTAATGGCGCTAGTTTTTATCATCAGTTGTACTTCAGATAACGATGACGAATACCAAAACCTACCTATAAACTATCAAGTTCCCTCAAATTTTCCGCCATTAGCTTATAATATGGTAAATAATCCTTTAACCGAAAAAGGGTTCGAATTAGGAAAAAAAATATTTTATGATGGTCGTTTGGCTTCCGATGGCGTTGTGGCTTGTGGTTTTTGTCACATGCAGGAAGATGCGTTTACGCATCATGGTCACACTTTCAGTCACGGCGTTGGCGACGGAATTGGAACACGAAACGCACCACCAATTCAAAATATGGCGTATCAAACTCAATTTTTTTGGGATGGCGCGGCCAATCATATCGAGCTATTATCTATGTCTCCCATTTCGAACGAACTTGAAATGAACGGAAACATAATAAATATCATTAAGATGATGAAAAATGATTCCGATTACAAAAAATTATATAGTCAAGCCTTTCCAGGCAAAGAAATCAATTCCGAATATATGCTCAAAGCCCTCGGACAATTTATGACAATGCTCACTTCCTCCAATTCAAGATTTGACAAATACAGACGCAACGAGTCAGGAGGAACACTCACTTCTGAAGAAATTGCAGGTTATCAAGTTTTTAATCAAAAATGTGCCTCTTGTCATGCTACCGATATTTTTACCGACAACTCTTTTCGCAACAACGGATTACCCATAGACGCAAAAATAAACGATTTGGGCAGATTTCGGGTTACCGAACAAGAAGATGACAAATACAAATTCAAAGTACCCAGTTTGCGCAACATAGAAAAAACATCACCTTATATGCACGATGGAAGATTTTACACATTAGAGGGAGTAATTGACCACTACATCAATGGTGTTACAAATACACAAAATCTAGACCCCGGTTTAAACAACAGCGGAACTTTAGGAATAACAATAACATCAAACGAAAAATCGCAATTAGTTGCTTTTTTAAAAACCCTAACCGACAATGAATTTCTTACCAATCCAAAATTTGCAGAATTTTAATAGCATGAAATATAAATATATAATTCCTTTACTACTGATTTTTCAATTTGCTTTTGCAACAGATAAAGACAGTTTGTCAACTCACAATCCGTTTGTGAGATTTCATCAATTTGCCAACGAATTAGAGGATGATTGTGATGCGTGTGGCTGCTCTGCCAGTGGTGGGAGTATGGGTTTTGCTTCGATGCTAAATGCTAATTTTGTGGGTATTCGCTATTTTAATCAATCCTATAAAAGTACCGATGGTTTGTACAGCAATTCTGCGTGGTATGATGAAAATTACAACACAACGCAAATTTGGGCTAGAATTCCGGTAATCAAACGGGTTCAAATTTCTGCTTTAGTTCCTTATCATTTTCACAATCGAGAAACGGCAACCAGCATGCAAAGTATCAGCGGCATCGGCGATATCACAGTTTTAGCAATGTACCAATTGTATCAAACACACAAAGACAGCACAAAATTAGTACACACACTACAAGCTGGTGGCGGAATGAAAATTCCAATAGGAAAGTTTGACCAAGCCAATAATGGCAGTTTTAATCCAAGTTATCAAGTAGGAACTGGCAGTTGGGATTATCTTTTAGCTACTGAATATGTAATTAAAAGAAAACAATTTGGACTCAACACGATGTTAAATTATGTCATTAAAACTGAAAATGATAAAAATTATCGTTTTGGAAACCAATTCAATTATTCGGGAACTTTTTTCTATTTGCACGAAAATGATACTTTTTCTTTTGCACCACAGCTAGGTTTTGCAGGCGAAGTTTATGATGATAACTACCAGTTAGGACAACAAGTAAACAACACAGCAGGAGATATTTTTCTGGGGAAAATAGGTTTTGAAATTGCAAAAGATAAATTTTCTTTGGGAGCGAATGTAATGCTGCCTATAAATCAAAACTTAAACGGTGGAAATCTTGAAGCCAACTACCGTTGGAGTTTGAATCTTAATTACAGTCTATAGAAAAGAAAAATTTACATCCCAAATTGCGGTTCAGGAAAGTGCGACCCAAACCCAATACAGTCCTTTTTACGGAGAAGACAGAACGCCATCTTATGCCATTTTGAATTTTGATTCGGGCTATTCTTTTACTCTCGAAAAAGTAAAATGCAATATGAAGATTGGAATAGAAAATATTTTCGATTCCTATTATTCGACTTTTTCAGATTGGAATAATATTCCCAGAAAAGGAAGGAATTTCTTTTTGAATGTAAATTTTAGTTATTGAATTGATTATCAAGGACATCTATGTTTTAATATCGATAAACAAGCTAGTGATTATGATAAAAATAATGCTTTTAGAGATTTGTGGTTGCAATAGTTTTTTTAATAAAATTTAATAGTACATTTGGATTTTACATTCAAATTTTAAAAAACAATGAAAAAGCTTGGTTATTTAATATTACTCTTACTATCAACACTAAATTATTCACAAACTAGTAACTCCAAAATCACTTTTGAGAAAAACGACAAGTTAGTTTATTTAGATTCGGCTAGGTTCGTCACATCAGAGAAGAAACATCAATTTTACAGAATTGTTAAAGATTATAAATTTGATAAAAGTAGTTATACGGTTTTTGAATTTAATAAATTGGGGGTTTTACAATTAGAAGGCACAACGTTAAATAAAGAGGAATTTAGAAAGGAAGGAGTAATAACCTATTATTATGAAAACGGTAATAAAAAAGCAGTAACTAGCTACGCCTTGGGGCGTCCAAATGGCATCGATATCCAGTGGTATGAAAACGGAAACAAAAAACTAGAAGGGATATATATTGCAAATGAAGAAAAACGAAAATCGCAGTATAAAATTGATCAGTTTTGGGACGAAAATGGTGTACAAAAGGTGGTTGATGGCAATGGATTTTTCGAAGATCAAGATGAAAATGAATATTCAAAAGGAGAAATTAAAAATGGTTTTAAAGAGGGTAATTGGGAAGGCTCATTAAAAAAACCTCAATTAAGCTATAAAGAAACCTATAAATATGGAAAGCTAGTTTTGGGAGAAAGTATTGAAGGGAATGGCGACACTCATACTTATAAAGAAGTAGAAATTGCTCCAGAGCCTAGAAATGGCATTGGGGATTTTTATAATTTTGTAGGACGCAACTACAGAACGCCAAATGTGCAAGGACTAAAGGGCAAGTTATATTTGTCATTTGTTATAGATAAAAAAGGAAGGGTTGTTGAGCCGAGAGTACTGAGGGATTTGGGTTATGGTACTGGCGAAGAAGCAATTCGAGTAGTTACAAAATATGATGGATTTAGGCCTGGTGAACAGAGAGGAAGAAAAGTAAGATGCACTTATTCCTTGCCAATAAGCATACAATCTGCGTATTAGGATTGGTTACAGGTACTTTTTCGTTAATTATTGATTAGATAAAAATAATCCATAATTCATAATTGATTCTCCGATTCAAAAAATAAAAAAAAGTATTTTTTTTCGGGTCACAATCCATAATTATTTTCTACCTTTGCGCACGAATTAAGAAAATCTTGATTCATACATAACAATCATTTAAATAATATTAGCATGTATTTAACCAAAGAAGTTAAAGAAGAAATCTTCGCTAAACACGGAGGAAAAGCAGAAAACACTGGATCTGCAGAAGGTCAAATTGCATTATTCACACACCGAATTACGCACCTAACTGAGCACTTGAAAAAAAATCGTCACGATTACAACACAGAGCGTTCATTGGTACTATTAGTAGGTAAAAGAAGGGCTTTGCTTGATTACTTGAAGAAAAAAGAAATCAACAGATATCGTGAGATTATCAAAGTATTGAATATTAGAAAATAATCAATATATAAAGAGGTGCGTAAGTGCCTCTTTTTTTATTTAAGCCCTGTCTGGGTTTTAAACCCTGACAGGGCTATTTTAAACTAAAAAAAGTTTGGTTTTTCATTGGAACACAACAACTACAATCCGCCACGGCGGGACAAGCAACACACTATTTTGCCGACAGGCAGAAAACCAATGTAAAATTAATAAAGGAAAAAAATGATTCCACAAGTTTCAAAAGAAATTATCGATTTAGGAGATGGCAGAAGCATCTCAATCGAGACCGGAAAATTGGCAAAACAAGCCGACGGTTCAGTAGTAGTTCAAATGGGAAATGCCATGTTGCTTGCAACAGTAGTATCGGCCCGTAAAGCAAGTCCAGGAGTGGATTTTCTGCCACTTACGGTAGATTATCGCGAAAAATTTGCTGCAGCAGGACGTTTTCCTGGTGGATTTTTCAAAAGAGAGGCAAGACCAACAGATGGCGAAGTATTAACAATGAGATTAGTTGACCGTGTTTTGCGTCCGCTTTTCCCAGATGATTACCACGCCGAAACACAAGTTATGATTCAACTTATGTCTCATGACGAAAATGTAATGCCAGACGCATTAGCAGGTTTAGCCGCATCAGCAGCACTTGCCATTTCTGACATTCCTTTTTCAACTTTAATTTCCGAAGTACGTGTTGCACGTGTCGATGGAAAATTCATTATCAATCCAAGTCGCGCTCAATTAGAAGTATCAGATATCGATATGATGATTGGTGCTTCGACAGATTCTATCGCAATGGTAGAAGGGGAGATGAAAGAAATTTCAGAATTAGAAATGGTAGAAGCCATTAAATTTGCCCATGAAGCCATTAAACTTCAAATAGTAGCCCAAGAGAAATTGGTTGCAAAAGTGGGTAAAAAAGAAACTAGAACTTACGAAGAAGAAAGAGAAGACGAGGCTATTTATGCCAAAGTAAAAGCAGCGGCTTACGATAAAATTTATAATATTGCTAAAGTAGGTTCAGGAAAACACGAACGCTCGGCTGCTTTTGACGCGGTAAAAGACGAAGTGAAAGCTTTGTTTACTGCCGAAGAATTAGCGGACAATGGAGATTTAGTTGGAAAATATTTTTACAAAACCAACAAAGAAGCGGTGCGAAACGTAATCCTTGATTTAGGTTTGCGTTTGGATGGAAGAAAAACAACTGAAATCAGACCAATATGGGCTGAGGTCGATTATTTGCCTTCTGTACACGGTTCATCTATATTTACAAGGGGAGAAACTCAAGCATTGGCAACCGTAACATTGGGAACTTCAAGAGAAGCCAATCAAATAGATTCTCCATCTGAACAAGGTGAAGAGAAATTCTATTTGCATTATAACTTTCCTCCATTTTCTACAGGAGAAGCAAAACCATTAAGAGGAACTTCAAGAAGAGAAGTAGGTCACGGAAACTTGGCTCAAAGAGCTTTGAAAAATATGATTCCTGCTGATTGTCCTTACACCATTCGTTTGGTTTCGGAAATACTAGAATCCAATGGTTCGTCTTCTATGGCAACCGTTTGTGCTGGGACATTAGCCTTGATGGATGCAGGTATTCAAATGGTAAAACCAGTTTCTGGAATTGCCATGGGATTGATTACTGACGGAGATCGTTTTGCTGTTTTATCTGATATTTTGGGTGACGAAGATCACTTGGGTGATATGGACTTTAAAGTAACAGGGACTGCTGACGGAATCACAGCTTGCCAAATGGACATTAAAATCGAAGGATTGAAATACAACATTATGGAAGAAGCTTTGGCTCAAGCACGTGAAGGTCGTTTGCATATCCTTGGAAAAATTACCGCTACATTGGCTGCTCCAAAAGCAGATGTAAAAGCTTACGCTCCAAAAATTATTACAAGAACAATTGCTGGCAACTTTATTGGTGCTTTGATTGGTCCTGGTGGAAAAGTAATTCAAGAATTACAAAAAGCTACTGGTACAACTATCGTAATCAACGAAGTGGACGAAAAGGGAGTTATCGAAATTCTTGGAACAGATCCTGCTGGAATTGAAGCAGTATTGGCCAAAATCCAATCCATCACTTTCAAACCACAAATGGGTGAAGCTTATGAGGTGAAAGTAATCAAAATGCTTGATTTTGGTGCCGTTGTCGAATATACTGCAGCTCCAGGAAATGAAGTATTGCTTCACGTATCGGAACTAGCTTGGGAACGCACAGAAAATGTTTCGGATGTAGTGAAAATGGGCGATGTGTTTATGATTAAATATTTAGGCTTAGATCCAAAAACTAGAAAAGAAAAAGTGTCAAGAAAAGCACTTTTGCCAAGACCTCCACGTGAGTCATAAATAAGAGTAATCAAGTCTTAGTTTACTAAAGGTTCATTTATAAAAAAACCCGTTTCATTTGTTTGAGACGGGTTTTTTGTTAAATAAATAATAATTCCAATCTTTTTGTAATTTTTTTGAAATTCCCAAATTCAAATGAATCGAATTTGGGATTTTTTTTG
>DMHA01000154.1 GCA_003449615.1 Flavobacterium sp. | reverse complement strand
GACATATCTGCGATTGAACCTAAGTTTTTCTCTAATTTGGCACGAAGACGATCTACTTGCAAACGCTCTTTTTTAGAAAGGGTCATGAATGTTCCGTCTTTCTTCATTTTATCAATAGTAGCCATTTTTTTAACAGCTTTACGGATCGTTACGAAGTTAGTCAACATTCCACCAGGCCATCTTTCAGTGATGTAAGGCATGTTACAAGCGGTTGCTTTGTCGGCAACGATATCTTTTGCTTGTTTTTTGGTAGCTACGAATAGTATTTTTCTACCTGATGCTGCAATTTTTTTCAAAGCTTCGTTAGCTTCTTCGATTTTTGCTGCAGTTTTATATAGATTGATAATGTGAATTCCATTACGTTCCATATAAATATAAGGAGCCATATTTGGATCCCATTTTCTAGTCATGTGTCCGAAGTGAACACCTGCTTCTAGTAATTCTTTTACTTCTACTTTGTTTGACATTTTTTGTTTAGTTTACGTTCTGTTGATTAGCAATGTTTTTTTAAGATTTCAGATTTCAGATTTCAGATTTCAGATTGTTTAAAAACTTCCAACTTCTAACTTCTAACTTCTAACTTCTACAAACCATTTAGATGCTAAACTAATTTCCCGACGCATCGGGACAACAACAACATTGTTTTTAAATATAATCATCAATAAGTCTTGCACAAATTGCACAAGACAGGCAATATTAACGTTTAGAGAATTGGAATCTCTTACGAGCTTTTTTCTGACCGAATTTTTTACGTTCCACCATTCTTGGGTCTCTTGTCAATAAACCTTCTGGTTTCAAGATGGCTCTGTTTCCTTCGCCAACTTCACACATTACTCTTGCCAAAGCCATTCTTACAGCTTCTGCCTGACCAGTTGAACCACCTCCGTAAACGTTCACTTTTACATCAAAGTTGCTTACATTCTGTGTCATAGACATGGGTTGTAACACTTTGTACTGTAAAGTTGCAGTTGGGAAATAAGTTGCGAATGGTTTTTTGTTTACTGTAATTGTTCCTGTTCCTTCAGAAACATATACACGTGCAACAGCACATTTTCTTCTACCGATTTTGTGAATTACTCCCATTACTTAAGATCGTTTAGGTTAACAGTTTTAGGTTTTTGAGCGCCTTGTTTGTGCTCTGATCCTACAACAACATTTAAATTTCTGAAAAGCTCTGCTCCTAATTTGTTTTTAGGTAACATTCCTTTTACTGCTTTTTCTACTAATAATGCAGGGTTTTTTGCCTGTAATACTTTAGCAGTTAAAGTTCTTTGTCCTCCAGGATAACCAGTGTGACGAATGTATGTTTTTTCGTCTAGTTTGTTACCTGTAAGGTTGATTTTTTCTGAGTTGATAACAATTACGTTATCTCCACAGTCCACGTGGGGGGTATAACTTGGCTTATACTTACCTCTAAGAATCATAGCGACCTTTGATGCAAGACGACCTAAGTTATGACCGTCAGCGTCTACCACAATCCATTCTTTGGATGCGGTTGCTTTGCTTGTCGATACTGTTTTGTAGCTTAATGCGTTCACAATAATTTATTTTAATTAAACATTCCATTCCCAATAAAGGGAGTGCAAAAGTACAATTATTTATTTGAAATGCAAATTGTCTTAAAAGTTTATTTTATTATCCTTTTTGTGCTGAAAATCAATTGGATATTTAATACAAAGTACATTTATGTTTTCTTGAATTGTAGTTCAATTTAGAATTATATATTTGCAATGTTTAAATTGGAAATAAAATTGTAATTTCAACGTTTTTTAAACCAATTGTTTGTTATGTGAATGCTTTTTTTGAATCAATAATAAAAACAAATGAAGCCAAACCTATTTGGGATTGAATTCATTTGAAACCGAAAGACATTAAATATTTACCTATGAAAGCCAAAGCTACCCTAAAACAAATCGCCAAAGAACTAAATGTTTCTGTTTCTACTGTTTCAAAAGCACTTAATGATAGTCCTGAAATTAGCGAACAAACCAAAACTAGAATTAAGGAATATGCCAAGCTTAAAAATTACAAACCCAATGTAATTGGTCTAAACCTTAAAAACAGAACAACCAAAACTATTGGTGTAATCATCCCAAACATCCTAAATTCTTTTTTTGCCAAAGTATTTAGCGGTATCGAAAAAGTGGCTGATCAAAAAGGATACAATGTTATTATGTGTATTTCTAACGAATCATTAAAAAAAGAGTCAAACACACTCGATATGTTGAGTAATGGCACTATTGACGGTTTTATTTTATCCATTTCAGAGGAAGCTCAAAAATTAAATCAATACAACCATTTTAAAGATATCATAAACGAAGGGGTTCCGATTGTTATGTTTGACCGAATTGCCGATGAGGTGGATTGTGACAAAGTTGTAGTGGATGATTTTGATTCGGCACTTAATGCTACACAACATTTGATAAATACTGGCTGCAAAAACATCGCCATATTTTCCTCTATCGATAATTTAAGTATTGGAAAATTGCGGGTTGATGGTTATTTACAAGCTTTGAAAAATAATGCTATTGCCATAAATCCAAACCTGATTATCAGAACAGATTCTGAGGATGATTTGAAAGGAAAAATTGAGCAAGTCTTTGATAATAATACTATTGACGGCATTTTTGCTTTGGACGAAAACGACTCTGTCGCTGCCTTGCGAATTGGACTTAAAAAAGGCTATAAAATTCCGGAAGAATTATCCATCATCGGTTTTGCCGATGGAATTCTTGCTTCCAGAAGATTATCGCCTAGTTTATCGACTTTAAGTCAATATGGTGTGGAAATTGGTGAAGTAGCTGCCAATGTTTTAATCAAAAGATTAGAATCTAAAGATGAAAACCTGCCTTATGAAACTGTGGTTATCAAAACACAGTTGAGAGAAAGGGAATCCACAAGAAAGTTGTAAAACATTAATCTTGAATATAGGTTTTATTTCCGTTTTTGTTGATGTAATATTTACCTCCTCTTGGTCCTGTATAGACTTTTTTTCCGTTATAACTTCCAGTAACTTTATCTGGAGTTTTGGGGGCTTTTTCGTTGGTTTCTTTGTAAGTTGGTTTCTTTTTTGAATTTGTTTTGGTGAGTTTTTCGTCTTTTATTTTTGCTTCTATTTTGTTGGCTTCTGATTTTTTTTGATTTTTTAGAGTAGTAGTTTTTACTTTAACCTCTTTGTCAAAATCATAGCCTGATTTCTTTTTTTTGGTTTCTTTTTTGATTTCTTTTTTGGTTTCTTCTATTTTCGCCTCAATTTTTTTGGCTTCTGATTTGTTTTGTTTTTTTAGAGTAGTAGTTTTTACTGGAACTTCTTTGTCAAAATCATAGCTCGATTTCTTTTTTTTGGTTTCTTTTTTGGTTTCTTTTTTAATAGCGGTTGATTTAGAAACTGCCTCTTTTTTTGCCGCTTTTACTGGAACTTCTTTGTTATAATCATATCCTGATTTCTTTTTGGTAGTTTCTTTTTTTGTGGGTTCTTTTTTTGTTTTTGAATCCTGGGCATAGAAAGTTCCTGAAAACAGAAAAATGAAACATAATACAATTAGTTTTTTCATAATGTGTTGATTTTAAGTTTGAAAAATAAAGTTAGTAAAAATAGGTTTACCATTTGATTTTTAATTAGAATTTTTTTTGTAAAATTTGAGAAATGGTGCCTAAACAAAATATTTCTAAAAAATAGTTGCTTTTTTACTTCTAAATGAGATAATTTATAATATCTAAGAAGTGTTAAAAAATGCGAAAGAAATGCAATTAAATCGCATCGTTTCAAACTAAATTTATGAATAATAAATTCAATCCTTTATTCCTCTGCTTTTTTA
>DMHA01000047.1 GCA_003449615.1 Flavobacterium sp. | reverse complement strand
TTTCTATAGTAGTAAATATTGGAATGTGGTTCGAAAGGTTTGTGATTATCGTAACTTCGTTGCACAGAGATTACCTTCCTTCATCTTGGACAATGTTTTCGCCAACATTTGTCGATATTGGAATTTTCATTGGAACAATTGGTTTCTTCTTCGTCTTATTTTTATTGTACGCCAGAACATTCCCAGTGATTGCTCAAGCAGAAGTAAAAACAATTTTGAAAGGAACTGGAGATAATTTTATAAAAGCGAGAGCAGCAAAAAAAGATTCACACCATGAGTAATAAAGTAATACACGCCATTTATAATGACGATGATATATTGATGGATGCCGTAAAGAAAACACGTGCAGCTCATCATCATATAGAAGAAGTTTTTACACCATTTCCGGTTCACGGATTGGACAAAGCAATGGGATTGGCACCAACAAGATTAGCTATTTGTGCTTTTATTTATGGTTGCATAGGTATCTCATTTGGAACTTGGATGATGAATTATATAATGATTCAAGATTGGCCACAAGATATTGGGGGTAAACCAAGTTTTAGTTATATTGAAAATATGCCTGCCTTTGTGCCAATTATGTTTGAAGAAACCGTTTTTTTTGCCGCTCACTTAATGGTTATTACTTTCTATATGAGAAGTAGATTGTGGCCATTTAAAGAAGCAGAAAATCCAGATGTTCGTACTACCGATGACCATTTTTTGATGGAAGTAGCAGTAAACGATAACGAAAAAGAATTGGTTTCTTTTTTCGAAAATACAGGAGCAGTAGAAGTTAAAGTAATCGATAAGCATTAATATATGAAAAGCATATATAAAATAGCACTTTTAGTAGGTATTACTATTTTGGTTTCGTCTTGTAAAGACGATTCGCAACCAAACTATCAATACATGCCAAATATGTATGAGCCAGTAAGTTACAATACTTATTCTCAAGCCGAAGTTTTTAAGGGTGGTAAAGAAGGGCAACTTCCTGCGGAAGGAAGCATCAATAGAGGTTTTGAAGTGTATGAGTATCCAGATACGCCTGAGGCTTTGATTGCCGTTAAAGCAGCGAATTTGAAATCGCCACTAGGAACATTATCTGCAAAAGATATGGAAAAAGCAAAAGCTTTATATGAAATTTATTGTGCCATTTGTCATGGAGTTGGTGGTAACGGACAAGGGAAACTGGTTACTCAAGGTAAATTTTTGGGAGTTCCTAATTATAAAGACAGGGTCATAAACGAAGGCAGTATTTTTCATGTTCAAACGTATGGTCTTAATTTAATGGGTTCGCACGCCAATCAGCTGAGCAAAAAAGAGCGTTGGATGGTTTCAGCGTATGTGATGGAGCTTAAAAGTAAATTATAATTGTAGAACAAACTGATCGTAATAGATATGTATACATTTTCAAGTAAGTTAAAAACATTTTCTTTCATCTTAATGGCTGTTGGTCTTTTAGGAATTGGATTTGGTTTTTATAATGCACCCAAAGATATTCAAGCAGTAGAGAAACTCCTTGCTGCAGACGCTCACGGAAGTAGTCACGGAGCAGCGCAAGCTGTCGAAGCACACGCTCCAGCAAATGAGAATCATGCTGCAACACAGGTTGTGAATGACACTGCAAAAGTAGAAGCTTCAAATGAAGCAACTAATACAGAAACTGTTGTTAATGATTCAGTTGAAGCTCCTGCTGTAGTAGCACCAGTTCATGCTGAAGCTGAAATGCACGCAGGGACTGAAGAAAACAAAGTAAACGCCGAAGCAGAGCACGCTGAACATTTAGAACACGTTTTACACCAATTGCAAAACAAACCTTGGGCTGCATTGTATGTTGCCTGTATTTTCTTCTTGTTAGTTACCCTTGGTGTTTTGGCTTTTTATGCCATTCAACAAGTGGCTCAAGCAGGCTGGTCTCCAGTTTTGTTTAGAGTAATGCAAGGAATAACTGCTTATTTGCCTGTTGGTTCTGTGATTTTCTTCGTGTTTTTGATACTTTGCGGATTGCATTTCAATCATTTATTTGTTTGGTTAGATCCGGAAGTAGTGGCACATGACAAATTGATTGAAGCAAAGTCGGGATATTTAAACTTCCCATTTTGGATTATCAGAGCAGCTATTTTCTTGATAGGTTGGAATCTTTACCGATATTATTCAAGAAAAAATTGTTTGGCACAAGATGAAGCAAAAGATGATAGTTATTACAAAAAGAATTTCAAAATGTCTGCTGGATTTTTAGTGTTCTTTATCGTAACCGAATCTATTATGTCTTGGGACTGGATTATGTCTGTCGATCCACACTGGTTTAGTACTTTGTTTGGATGGTATGTTTTCGCCAGTTTTATAGTAAGTGCTGTAACTACTATTTGTTTGATTTCCCTATACTTAAAATCAAAAGGATATTTAGAACATGTGAACACAAGTCATATTCATGATTTAGCGAAATTTATGTTTGGTTTTAGTGTTTTTTGGACTTATTTGTGGTTTTCACAATTTATGCTAATTTGGTATGCTAATATTCCAGAGGAGGTTACTTATTTCAAGACAAGAATAGAATTGTATAACCTTCCATTCTTTGGAGCTGTGGTAATGAATTTTGTTTTTCCATTATTGATATTAATTAATACCGATTTCAAACGTATTTCTTGGATACTTGTAATGGCAGGGACTGTAATTTTATTAGGGCACTATATTGATTTTTTCAATATGATTATGCCAGGAACTGTGGGTGATCAGTGGTTTATTGGAGTTTCAGAAATTGCTTCTGTACTGTTCTTCTTTGGATTATTTATTTATGTTGTTTTTTCAGCATTGACAAAAGTACCGTTGTTGCCAAAACGAAACCCATTTATTGAAGAAAGTAAACATTTTCATTACTAGGATTCAAATAGTTTATAATTTAAAGGCTGTTTCACTTTTTTTGAATCAGCCTTTTTTTTACACTCATTTATAATTATATTTTCTATTTTAAAGAATTTATTGTGTTTTTTAAAATTTGAATAATTTGGTATATCAAGGGATTTAAATTTGAATTTAATTTAGCCCCTATTTTGCTAGTCTGGAATGCCAATTTATTTTTAATCAATAAATACATTTTGTTTTGCTAGTGTGGTTAAATTTGTTATTTTTGGCGCAAATATGATATTTGTCATTTTTTAAATATTGTTTTTTTATTATTATTTTCGGGTACTAATTATTAAAAAGTAATTTATATATGGAGATTTTGTTGGTAATTTTAGTTTTAGTTCTTTTATCTATTGCATTGTGGCAGTTGACTAAGATATTTGATTTGACTCAAGTAGGTAAAGTCGATGATTCACAAGTAGCGAATGATGATGATAACAATACTCAAGGCTATTTGATGTTTGGTTTTCTTGCTTTTATCTATATTTTTACAATCTACGGATTGATAAAATGGGGTCCATTAGTACTTCATACTTCAGCATCGAAACACGGCGAAACTGTTGATAATTTGATGAATATTACTTGGGTTCTTATTTTTATTGTGCAAGCAGTTACACAAGTTTTGGTTCATTATTTTTCTTTTAAATACAGAGGGAAAAAAGAGAATAAAGCTCTATTTTTTGCAGATAGCAATAAATTAGAAGTAATTTGGAGTGGTATTCCTGCTATTGTTTTAGCAGTTTTAATTGGATATGGATTGTATGCTTGGGTTGATATTATGTTTGTTGATGAAGATGAAGAAACTATCGAAATTGAATTGTATGCACAACAATTCAAATGGTCTGCACGATATGCAGGTGCCGATAATGTTCTTGGTAAAGCTAATGTTAGATTAATAGAGGGTGTCAACACTTTAGGAGTTGATTTGTCCGATCCAAATGCACAAGATGATATTGTGGTTTCGGAATTGCATATTCCAAAAGGAAAAAAGATACATTTCAAGATTCGTTCACAAGATGTTTTGCATTCTGCTTTTTTTCCTCATTTTAGAGCTCAAATGAACTGTGTACCAGGAATGGTTACCGAATTTGCTTTCGAACCTCTTTACACTTCCGAAGAATACCGATCAAAACCTTTTATGGTAGAGAAAGTTAAAAGTATTAATGCTTTGCGTGAAGCCAAAAACAAAGAACTTGTCGCTAATGGTCAAGCTCCACTTGATCCTTATACATTTGATTTTCTATTGCTTTGCAATAAAATTTGTGGAGCGTCCCATTACAATATGCAAATGAAAGTGATTGTTGATACACCAGAAGATTATAAAAAATGGTTGAGCGACAAACCAACTTTAGTTCAGGAAGTAAAAACTGCCAATGCTCCAAAACCTGTTGAAGGGGGAGTTGGTACAGATTCTACAAAAGCAAAAGATACTGTGGCTATTGTTAAAATGGCAATGAAATAATTAATCAAGATAAATTTAAAGTAAACAGATATGTCAGCAGAAGTTCACGAACATACACACGAACACCATCATAAAGACACTTTTATTACTAAATATATTTTTAGTATAGACCATAAAATGATTGCCAAACAATACCTGATTACTGGGATTGTAATGGGAGTTGTTGGGGTAATTATGTCATTGCTTTTCAGAATGCAATTGGCTTGGCCTGAGGAGTCATTCAAAATATTTAATGTATTATTAGGAGATAAATTTGCTCCCAATGGTGTAATGGCAAATGATATTTATTTGGCATTGGTTACCATTCACGGTACCATAATGGTATTCTTTGTTTTAACCGCTGGATTAAGTGGAACTTTTAGTAATTTATTGATTCCGCTTCAAATTGGCGCTCGAGATATGGCCTCTGGATTTTTAAATATGATTTCCTATTGGTTATTCTTCCTTTCTAGTGTAATTATGCTTTGTTCATTGTTTGTTGAAGCTGGACCAGCATCGGCGGGATGGACAATTTATCCTCCTTTAAGTGCTTTGCCGCAAGCTATACCAGGTTCTGGAACAGGTATGACACTTTGGTTAGTCTCTATGGCAATATTTATTGCTGCTTCCTTAATGGGGTCTTTAAATTATATTGTAACCGTAATCAATCTTAGAACAAAGGGAATGTCGATGACCAGATTACCACTAACGATTTGGGCTTTCTTTGTAACAGCGATTATTGGAGTTATCTCATTTCCAGTACTATTATCAGCAGCTTTACTATTGATTTTTGACAGAAGTTTTGGAACCTCATTTTTCTTATCAGATATATATATTGCTGGAGAAGTATTGCATTATCAAGGGGGTTCGCCAGTTTTGTTTGAACATTTATTTTGGTTTTTAGGACATCCAGAAGTGTATATTATCATTTTACCTGCATTAGGAATTACTTCCGAAATTATAGCTACCAACTCTCGTAAACCCATTTTTGGATACAGAGCGATGATTATGTCTATATTGGCAATCGCATTTTTATCGACAATTGTTTGGGGACATCACATGTTTATTTCTGGTATGAATCCGTTTTTAGGATCTGTATTTACATTTACTACATTGTTGATTGCAATTCCTTCGGCAGTAAAAGCATTTAATTATATCACTACGCTCTGGAAAGGAAATTTGCAATTAAATCCCGCTATGTTGTTTTCCATCGGATTGGTTTCTACCTTTATTACAGGAGGATTAACCGGTATTATTCTTGGAGACAGTACTTTAGATATTAATGTTCACGATACTTATTTTGTTGTAGCTCACTTTCACTTGGTTATGGGTATTTCTGCACTCTACGGAATGTTTGCTGGAATCTATCATTGGTTTCCGAAAATGTTCGGTCGAATGTTGAATAAAAATCTAGGATATATTCACTTTTGGGTAACAGCGGTTTGTGCTTATGGTGTGTTTTTTCCAATGCACTTCATTGGGTTAGCAGGTTTGCCAAGACGTTATTACACCAACACCAACTTTCCGTTATTTGATGATTTGCAAAATGTAAATGTTCTAATTACAACATTTGCTTTAATCGGTGGATTATTCCAATTGGTATTTTTGTACAACTTCTTTAGTAGTATTTTCTATGGAAAAAAAGCAGTTCAAAACCCCTGGAGATCCAATACTTTAGAGTGGACAGCTCCTGTAGAACACATTCATGGCAACTGGCCAGGCGAAATTCCAGAAGTTCATCGTTGGCCTTATGATTACAGTAATCCTGCACACGAAGAGGATTTTGTGCCACAAAATGTTCCAATGAAAAAAGGAGAAGAAGTGTTACATCACTAATCTTTTTTTTATATAAAATAGTAAAATGCCTTTCCTCCGAAACTTCGGGTTTGAAAGGCATTTTTATTTGCTTATAAGTTTGCTATATTTGTAAAATGAATGAAAATTTAGACCCAACAAATGACGGTTACAATCCAGAAGAACTAGATCTCGAAAAAAAATTGAGACCTTTATCTTTTGATGATTTTGCAGGACAAGATCAAATACTGGAAAACCTCAAAGTATTTGTTCAAGCAGCCAATCAAAGAAATGAAGCGCTTGATCATACCCTTTTTCACGGGCCTCCGGGATTGGGAAAAACTACTTTGGCAAATATTTTGGCCAATGAGTTGCAAGTGGGAATTAAAATTACTTCGGGGCCAGTTTTGGATAAACCGGGAGATTTAGCTGGTTTGTTGACCAATCTCGAAGAAAGAGATGTTTTGTTTATTGACGAAATTCATCGTTTGAGCCCAATTGTCGAGGAATATTTATACTCGGCAATGGAAGATTTCAAGATTGATATAATGATTGAATCGGGTCCTAATGCTCGAACTGTCCAAATCAATTTGAATCCATTTACCTTAATTGGTGCAACCACACGTTCTGGATTATTAACCGCTCCAATGCGTGCCCGTTTCGGAATTTCATCTCGATTACAATATTACACTACGGAACTTTTAACAACGATTGTTGAACGAAGTGCCTCCATTTTGAAAATGCCCATTTCTTTGGATGCCGCCATCGAAATTGCAGGCAGAAGCCGCGGAACACCTCGTATTGCCAATGCTTTACTTCGCCGGGTTCGTGATTTTGCACAAATCAAAGGAAACGGAACTATCGACATCGAAATTGCCCGTTATGCACTCAAAGCCTTAAATGTCGATGCTCACGGATTAGACGAAATGGACAATAAAATCCTCAACACCATCATCGATAAATTCAAAGGAGGCCCAGTTGGTTTATCTACTTTGGCGACAGCCGTATCCGAAAGTAGCGAAACGATAGAAGAAGTTTATGAGCCGTTTTTAATTCAGGAAGGATTCATAATGCGAACACCACGAGGAAGAGAAGTGACAGAGAAAGCTTATAAGCATTTGGGGAAAGTCAAATTGAATACTCAAGGAGGATTGTTTTAATATGATTTTCAATGACAATTTCAATGACAATTTCAATGACAATGGCAATAGCAATATCAATTTTTATTTTCTAACCCATAACTTCTAACCCATAACCACTAACTCAAAATACACCCAATTCATCAAATCCGAAGCCAAACGCCTCGGGTTTTTGTCTTGTGGCATTTCGAAAGCAGGGTTTTTGGAAGATGAAGCTCCCCGATTGGAACATTGGTTAAAGAACCAAATGAACGGTCAAATGTTTTATATGGAAAACAATTTTGACAAACGATTAAACCCAACTTTGTTAGTTGATGATGCCAAAAGTGTGATTTCACTTTTGTTGAATTATTATCCATCTGAATTTCAGTCCCAAAGCACAGAGGTAGATTCTTTTAAAATTTCAAAATATGCCTTCGGTCAAGATTACCATTTTGTCATCAAGGAAAAACTAAAGGAATTACTGAATTCAATTCAATCGAATATTGGCGAAGTTTCGGGTCGTGCTTTTGTAGATTCTGCACCAGTATTGGATAAAGCCTGGGCGGCAAAAAGTGGTTTGGGTTGGATGGGTAAAAACAGTAATTTATTGACCCAAAAAGTAGGTTCTTTTTATTTTATTGGAGAATTGATTATTGATTTAGAATTAGAATACGACCAAGCCACAACCGACCATTGCGGATCTTGTACCGCTTGTATTGATGCGTGTCCTACCGAAGCGATAGTTGCTCCATATATCGTTGACGGTAGCAAATGTATTTCCTATTTTACCATTGAACTCAAAGAAATTATTCCTCTAGAAATGAAAGGCAAGTTCGAGGATTGGATTTTTGGCTGCGATATTTGCCAAGATGTGTGTCCATGGAATCGATTTTCTAAACCACATTCGGAGCCACTTTTCAATCCCAACCCAGAAGTACTATCGATGACCAAAAAAGATTGGACAGAACTTACAGAAGAAACATTTAATGCTGTTTTTAAAAATTCTCCAATCAAAAGAGCTAAATATTCTGGGATAATTCGAAATTTAGATTTCTTGAAAGAATAATTATCTTGAGTTTGTTGTAGGAAATGAGCATGACCTAAAATTGGTCGCAAACACCAATGAAGATATGCGAATTACATATGACCGATAAAAAACAATAAATATCTACATATGAAAGAGAAATAATTTTGGAAAAAGTTTAAATCACTTCAATTTCTTCAAATCAGCAATAGTTTCAATCGGGTTTTCAGCTTTAAAAACAAAACTTCCGGCTACCAAAACATCCGCACCAGCTTCTACTAATTGTTTTGCATTTTTATTGGTGACACCACCGTCAATTTCGATAATGGTATTTGCTCCTTTTCGAGAAATCAGTGCTTTTAGTTTTTCAACTTTAGAATAGGTGTTTTCGATGAACGATTGTCCCCCAAAACCAGGATTCACACTCATTATTAATACCATATCGATATCATTGATGATATCTTCTAATAAATCGACATTAGTGTGTGGATTTAAGGCAACACCAGCCTTCATTCCTTCTGTTTTGATGGCTTGTAAAGTTCTATGCAAATGCGGACAAGCTTCATAATGAACGCATAATATGTTGGCTCCTAATTTGGCAAAAGTTTTAATGTATCTATCAGGATCAACAATCATCAAGTGCACATCTATGGTTTTCTTGGCGTGTTTTGTGATGGCAGCTAAAACTGGCATTCCAAAGGAAATATTAGGAACAAAAACACCATCCATAATATCAATATGAAACCAATCGGCTTCAGAATTATTAATCATTTCGATGTCTCGTTGTAAATTAGCAAAATCAGCAGCAAGGATTGATGGCGCGATGAGTGTATTCTTCATAAAGCAGTTAAATTATTTAAGCAAAAGTAGAATTTTAACCCCAATGTTTTTGCAAAATTATCTAAGAATTTAATCAAAGTTGCAAGTTCCCCCTTCGGGAGCCCGTCCCGACTTTTCGGGAGTTAGGGGGCTAAAAATAAAACCTCGGACACCCGAGCGATAGCGAACAGACCGAAGTTTTATTTGCCCTGCAAAAAATAAAACCTCGGTAATCAGCCGAGGTTTCAACCTGTCTGCCGACAGGCAGATCATCAATCAAAAAACGAACAGTTAATCAGACCGTCGTTAGCGTTAAAAATCCAAAATTTGAAATTCCAAATTCCAAAAATATGAGTTTGGGATTTGTTTTTTGGGATTTGTTTTTTGGAATTTGTTTTTTGGAATTTGTTTTTTGGAATTTACCCAAGATAGGTTTTTAATATTTTACTTCTTGAAGTATGTTTCAATCTGCGAATGGCTTTTTCTTTAATCTGACGAACACGTTCGCGAGTCAAATCGAAAGTTTCTCCTATTTCTTCTAATGTCATTGGATGTTGATCGCCAAGACCAAAATACAAACGAACTACATCGGCTTCTCTTAGAGTCAATGTTTCCAATGAACGCTCGATTTCGGTGCGTAATGATTCCTGAATTAAGTTTCGGTCTGGATTTGGAGATTCGCCAGAACGCAATACATCGTAAAGGTTTGAATCTTCTCCTTCAACCAATGGCGCATCCATCGAAAGATGACGACCCGAGTTTTTCATAGATTCTCTTACGTCATTTACGGTCATATCCAATTCTTTGGCAATTTCCTCAGCTGTTGGTGGTCTTTCGTTAGATTGCTCTAACAAAGCATACATTTTATTGATTTTATTGATAGAACCAATTTTGTTCAAAGGCAAACGAACGATACGAGATTGCTCTGCCAAAGCTTGTAAAATCGATTGACGAATCCACCAAACGGCATACGAAATGAATTTGAAACCACGTGTTTCATCAAAACGTTGAGCGGCTTTTATCAAACCTAAGTTTCCTTCGTTGATCAAATCGGGCAGTGTTAAACCTTGATTTTGGTATTGTTTGGCCACCGAAACCACGAAACGCAAATTGGCTTTGGTCAATTTCTCTAAAGCTCTTTGATCGCCAGCTTTAATCTTTTGTGCCAATTCTACTTCTTCATCGGCAGTGATCAAATCCACTTTTCCAATTTCCTGTAAGTACTTGTCTAATGATGCAGTTTCACGATTGGTTACCTGCTTGGTGATTTTAAGTTGTCTCATATTTTTGTCTCCTCAATTTTTAAGTGTACAAATGGTTATACGTTTGTTGTTGCAAAAAAGTTACAAATAGATTGCAAAAATTTTATTAAATTTGGTTTCACATAAATCCACTAAAAAAATGCCAAAATTCAAAAACGTTCTTCAAATAAAAGTAGCTCTAAAAAACTTCAAACCCACTATTTTCAGAACTTTTTATTTTCCCGCCAACTCGGGTTTTGTAGAACTTCACGCAGCCATTCAGGAAGTAATGGGTTGGGATACTTCGCACCTTTTTGCATTTAGAAAAGGTAGGGATTTAGAAATTGGAATTCCTTCAAATGATCCTTTTTTTAATTTTAATACTGTTTTAGATATTTCAAAAACCAAACTCAAAGGCTTCCTTGAAAATCCAAAGGACACTATTACTTATGAATACGATTTTGGTGATGGATGGGAACACAAAGTTGATGTTCAGAAGGTATTCCCAGAAATAGAATTGCCCCAATTGCCTTTTTGCATCAAAGGTGCCAATGCTTGTCCGATAGAAGATTGTGGTGGTGTTTGGGGTTATGCCGATATCTTAGAAATAATGCAAGACAAAAAACATCCTAGTTATGAGGAGATGGATGAATGGTATGATTTTGAAAATTTAGAACCTTACAAATTTGATATTGATGAAATCAATGAATTGTTATTGGAGTTTCCAGATTGTGTTTCCTATCACAAGAGTATTATCAAAGAAATTAAATCTTCTATTTAAAACCAAAAAATCCGTCCCGAAATATCGGGACGGGGTTTCTCAAGTTTTTTAAAGCTAACTACTAATTTGGAGTATTATTTTT
>DMHA01000072.1 GCA_003449615.1 Flavobacterium sp. | reverse complement strand
GGGTTGCCAAGAATTCGAGTCATTCCAAGGTCAGTTTTTGAAATACCATCAACGATAATCGGCTGAGCTTGATTAACCATGTCAGATTTCCAATTTCCAATAAAGTCGTGCCACGACAATCCATCAACAAGCACCAAAATACAGCAGTCAAAACCAATAAAATTTTCAAAAATGTAGTCTGAAATATTAGACTGTTTGACTAAAACTGAGCAAATCCAATCCCATTGTTCAGATAAAACATTATTTAATTCAGGTGTTAATGGATTATGATTAACTTTAACAGCTAAAAAACGAGATTCAAGTTCTGGCTGCCAATCTAAAGTCAGATAATAAGGATGTTGCTTATCTAAAACAAGTTGACTATCATCAAGAATTTCAAGTATTCTTTTTGATGATGAAAAAATGAATGGGTTTGGACGGGGCAAAAATGCTAAAGACAAAGGGTTCATTTTTGCCATAATTGGAACAAGTCCAAGATATTTATTTAGTTCTCTAATATCAATATCCATAACTCATGGTAATTTTCAGAAATGAAATTAAGAACGAATATCAATTTTGATTTCGATGTAGCCCTTTGAATACAGTTGATTCAAAAACATCCAAACACTTGATGCATCATCACAGTTTTGAATTACCTCACTGATACTAGTACCATTTGTGAGTTTGCTCAAAAAATCTTGTTCACCATCAGTCAATTCTTCTTTCCTATTTTCAAGTTTTCGATATTCAGATCGAGTTTCAATTAATCGATCTTTAAGAGACTGAAGCTCTTTAACAACAAATTCTAGATTTTGATCAGACTCTAAAGCTTGTCTCCGATTATGATTAAGTTGTGCTTTTATTTCTGCAAGTTTTTCTAGTAGATGTCCTACATTTTTTGATTTTTTCTGACTCAAAAATGTTAAATCAGTCTGCAGAGTATCCAACACTTTTTCTTGGTTATCACACCAATCGTTGATCTTACGATAAACCACTATTTGTAAATTTTCATAAGATCCTTTCTCATCATCTGGATCGAATTTACAGTGTGTCCTTAAATGACGATCACTAGATAAGATTAAATCTAATACAGATTCATAACTAGAAAGTTTCTGATCAAATTGATGACGTTTCTGATATTTTTCTTGCTCAACTTTTTCCTCTAATTGTTTGAGAGGAATTGATAGTCTTTCGTAGTTACTGAAACCATTTTGACCATATTGCGAAAAATAAGTAGCCGTCTCATCCAGAAAATTATCATAAGCTTCACGTTTAGCAGAATCACCAGTAATACTATCTTTGACTTTGCTCGCTTTAGCCACGATCAATTTCCAATACTCTAAACCTTGAATTAAAGGATGTAAATCGTCTTTAGCTTTCTTGAATTGGCTTCGTTTTTCTTTGATCAAACAAATTTGATGATGCAAAACATATACATCAGTTACACTGAGATTTATTTCATTAATTGCATTAGTACAGTTCCGCTCTAGTTCATTGACTTTACGCATTAATCCTTTACGATGGTCATTGAGAAAAACGTCTAAACCACTAGAGCCTTCAATAGTTTCACGAACTTTAGTTCCTTGTAATTCTTTAGGTAAAGATTCAATTTGTGACCGAAGGTTACTCATTTCATCCTTTAAGCTAGATAGTTTTGCATTTTCAAAACCAGTTAACTTTGCTTTAGCTTCACTAATATATCGATTAACTCGATCTAAGAGTTCGTCTTTTGCATCATCACACAATTCTGTTTGGAGCTTTTCTAAATCAAAAATAATTTCCGATAAAGTTCTATCATCAAATTCATTAGATAATCGATGCGCATTATCCAGTACCACAATTAATTGATCTTTAATTTTTTCATAGTCTAACTGATTAACAGCTTCGTAAATAATTCCTCTTTCTTTATCATGTTCGATGTAAGAACGCAACTTTAACCATTCAATTGCTGTATCAAACTCTTCAGGTAAGTAACCCAGCATTTCAGCTTTTTTCCACAAGCTTTGATAACTTATAGACTTAACTTCTTGCTGAGCATAGTTATTAGTTAGTTCTCCATTCTGATCAAGCTCTTCTTTGATTTTTTGTTCTAAAGTGTGCTCAAGAAAATTCAAAACAAAATACTTACCTTTAGCATTTTGAGATGTCTTTTCTTCAAAATCTAACAAACGGTAGCTTTTTATTGTCGATAAAACGCCAACCAAGCCAGATGCTGATACGTTAAAGAGTTTTTCTGCTTCATCTTGCGCAATTCGGCAGGTGCTTCGGCCTCGTCGTTCAGAAAGTGATAGGCTATTTAAAGCACTCTTATATTTAACTAAGACTGTGTTAATGTGGTTTACAAAAGATTGATAGTCACAAAATTTTATCTTTAATTGCTCAAAAAAGATAGATTCTATCAACTTGATCTCTGCACCTTCAATATTAGCTAAACCTTCAACTTTCCAGTCCACTTCTGAAATTGCTGGAAATAAAAGTTGGAGTGCGTATTGATGACATTCTCGGCGATGTTGCATTAATTGATCGCGATCTGCTTGGCTGGCATCTGGATGCTGAGTTAGCCAGTCATTAATAAATTCAGAGAGATTAAGTAATGTACATGCTGAACATTGTTCAGGTGCAATAACTTTCTTTAGCAGTCCAAAAGCTTTAGGGTAGTCTGTTGCAAAACTTCGTCCTAGTTGCAAATGAAAATCCGTTTGACCTGTTCCTGCGATACTATTAATTGATTGCTGATCACAGTTATTAGCATAATTTAGATAAAATCGCCACTCAAGATGAACTGGCTCGTTTACATGAAGCTGCATTAATTTTGAATCATTAAATCCAACAGCAATTAATAGCTTTCGGTATGGAAATTCATTATGATATCGCTCTGGGCCACCTGTTAAGA
>DMHA01000273.1 GCA_003449615.1 Flavobacterium sp. | reverse complement strand
CCCGGAACTTTTTTTGTTTTCAACAACATTGTTGATTTTCCCCGGTCGGTGCAACAAAAGGAAAGACCCCAACCACCCGCCGTAGGGTTACTTTCTTTCTATTGACCCGGTGGCTTTTTTTCAGTTTTGCGACAAAAGGAAAGGTATGGTATTATATCGTATCCAGAGGTGTGCCATGCCTCTGGCAGAGGCATGGCACCCAATGATGAGCAACAAATTTTGTTGCTTGCAATTTATTTCTCTCTTTGTCAATTTTTCCAACCACTATGCAACTAGGGCAAAATTCATGAGTCGCTTCTGGGGTGGGGCTGCAGTATGGTTACTTTTTATAATTTTGCATTTTTTTACTTTTTATATTTTTACATTTAACTCTGACCTGGCAAATATTTTAATTTGGTGCACTGCACATTCTCATGTGGTGGCTGTGTCAAGATGTGTTCCTGGCAACACTGGGTTGGCTGCAGGCTGATTGTTTCTTATTTTTATTTCAACCTGTTGATAAACTGAAGGGGCAATCCAGCACAGAATTTTATTTTTTACTGTGGTTTATTCTGGGCAATGACAATTGACCTATGCCTGTCAATGCTGCATGCAACAAGGGAGAATCACAAAATAATAAATGAATTTGTACTTGGATGGATGCACTGGCTGAGGTCTTGCTCAGGTTGATTGGTTTTAATTTATAGTACCTGTGCAAATTTTCAGTACAGGACATGCAATTGGAAAAACAAAAATATCAATCAACCTTTTCTGGGATGTGCATTAATGACCAAGGGAAAACAAAAGTAACAATCACAAGGCCAGTTCTGGGGCAATGCACTGCAGGTTTTTTTCTACTCAGCAATCATATGGGGTTTGCCACAATTAATGCATCTCTAGTTAATTTGTTTCTCTCAATTTTTTGATTTTTGCCCAGTTAGCTGGCTCATATTTGGAAAGTTAGAGTTTGTTTTATGTGTTTTAAATAGACAAAAATACACAAAACAACAATCAACCTGGGCTCAATGATGGACATATTGCTACCTGGGTGCAATGATATTGAATACAGCTAAGATGCTGCTTGGTATTCCTTTTTTAACAGCTGCAGGCTTTTTTAGCACTGCTGCATATCTTGTAATAAATATTTCTACTTTATATTTATGTTTCTGAATGCAATTGTATGTAGTAGGGAATTTTTTGTTAAATAACTGTGTATGTTACTGTCATCACCTTAGTATTGATCATAATAATTTTAGAAACTTCTTTAGTAGTTCCTGGAAAAATTGTTCAGATAATTATTCCTGGAAACTTTGATATTTATTAATACATAACAAAAATAATTATGTATGTTTCTTATTGATATATTTTACTTTCAATATGTTATTGATAAATTGAGAATGATTTCAGAAGCCATAGAGACCATTTAGTTATGGCATTCACCAGCATTACAACTATGGGTGGAAATATAATTTTATTAACTAAATCAGCTTGTAGACTGACTGGCAAAGCTAGCTTGGTGTTTCTGAACAAAGCATTGTTATACTTACTTTCAATATGACATTGGTCATTAGAAAAACATTTTTGAATGTTTAAAATCCTCAGATCATATGCCATTTTACCAACATTACAAGTAAGAGTAGAAAAGGATTTGTATTACCAAAATTATACTTTTGGACTGCCTGGTGATGTTTTCCTGGTGTTTCCAACTAAATAATTATTATATTTACATTCAGTATATTATTTGTTGATGGAAAAACCATTTTACAGTAGTCAAGACAACCTACAATTCCTTTATTTATGGCTTTCATCAGCATTTATAATGTTGATAGAAATATATGTTTATTACAAAAAAATATCTTGTGTGGGCTGAATGGATGGTGATGTTTGCTTAATGTTTCTAACCAAAACAGTATAATATTTACTTTCTATATGTTATTACTGAATGGAACATCATTTTGTAGAAGTCAAATAGACCTAAAACTCATTTACTTATGTGCTCTATTGCCATTAGAAATATGGCTTGTTATGTATTTTACTCAAGAAAATACTTGTAGAGTGGTTGGTTATGTTCATGCTTCAAGCCAATGTTTTTTATATTCATTTTTAGTATATTACTGTGCAATAGAAAAACATTTTCAGAAGTCAAAAACCTCAACCTCATTTACATATAAGGTTCCTCAGTAGCATTATGAATATGGCTGGTTGTCTATTTTTAAACCAAAAAATCAACTTGTGAAGTTACTGAAAAGGTTTGCTTTGTCTTTCTAGGCAAAGATTTGTTATAGTTACTCTTAATATGTTATTGGTCACTGGAATCATTTTTTGAATTCAACAAGACCTCAGATACATTTATTTATGGTCTTCATTGGCATGATGAATATGGCTGGTTACATATTCTTATCACCAAAATCAACTTGTAGAGTGACTAGCAATGCTTGCTTCATGTTTAAAGAAAGCATTATTATATTTTCAACTTTGATATATTATTGATAAGTGGAAAATCATTTTTAAGAATTCAAAAAATCTAAGACTTGTTTATTTATGAGCTTCTGTAGCATCAGAAATATGGCTGGTTAAATATAGTTATCACCAAAAATCAACTTGTACAGTGACTGGTGATGTTTGCCTCATGTTTCCAGCCAAAGCACTGTTATACTCATTTTCAACGTGATATTGGTGAATGGAAACTCATTT
>DMHA01000015.1:11147-11321 GCA_003449615.1 Flavobacterium sp. | reverse complement strand
ACAGTTGAGGGTAGAACCAATTTTTTAAGTTTTAAGTTTTTTCTTTCTTGCAGCAGGAAATAACACATTATTCAAAATCAATCGGTATCCGGGTGAATTGGGGTGCAAATCGAGAACCGTTGCAGGATCGCCCACTCGATGCTGATAATCTTCGGGATCGTGGCCACCAAAAAA
>DMHA01000015.1:10864-11091 GCA_003449615.1 Flavobacterium sp. | reverse complement strand
GTGTACATTCCTTTGCCTTTTTCGCCGTGAATGTAACGTGCCTCGCCATTGAGTTCACAACTTCCCATAATTAAAACATTCGATTTGACAAGGTTTTGGTCAAAAGAGGTGGTTTGTCCCATAAATCCTTTGACCAATTGGGTATGATTTTGACACAACATGCTAGGAATTGGGTCCCATTTGGCCGAGAATTCCATCAAAGTAAAATAATCTTTCTCCATTGGAAT
>DMHA01000015.1:4850-10649 GCA_003449615.1 Flavobacterium sp. | reverse complement strand
ATGTCAAAACTATCTGTTGCAGAACACATAGCAAACATAAAACCGCCTCCAATGACGAAATCCCTAATTTTTTTAGCAACAGCTCCTTTTTCATCCGACACTTTTTTATAGCCCAATTTTGTTGCTAAAATTTCGGAATCTTTTTTTTGGTCTATATACCAAGGCGAATTTCTATTAGAACCAAAAAATTTCCCGTATTGTCCGGTAAAATCCTCGTGGTGCAAATGCAACCAATCATAAAGTATCAGGTGGTCGGACAAAACTTCTTCATCATAAATGGGTGTAAATGGAATCTCGGCATACGTTAAAACCAATGTTACAGCATCGTCCCAAGGTTGTTTTCCTTTGGGTGTATAAACCGCAACTTTCGGCGCTTTTTCGAGAACAACCGCTTCCATATTTTGAGATGGGCTAGATATTTCAGTCAATATTTGATTGGTTTCTTCATCGCTCAGCACTTCAAAACTGACGCCTCTAATTTGACATTCTTTCCTAATTTCGGGAGCATCGGCTAACAAAAAAGAACCGCCACGGTAATTGAGTAACCAACTGGCTTTGTATTTTTTTTCGATACACCAATAGGTAATTCCATAAGCTTTCAGGTGATTTTGCTGTGTGGTTTCATCCATTGGCAACAAAATAAACGATGCTTTTGCTGAAAAGGAAATCAGAAATAAAAGAAATAAATACTTTTTGAAAGTCATTTTTAGAGTTTTATTTTCAAATATAAACGTTTTAATTTGAAGTGATTGAAAGCAATAAGCAATTCACATTTAAAATTTTTTGACCACAAATTTCACAAATTATCACAAATTCCTAATGTTAAAATTTGTGCACATTCGAGGAATTCGTAACTGTTTTATTTCTTTAATTAAAGGCTAATGATCAACTAATAGTAAAAATTCGCTAATAAGTAATTCTAAAGTTATTTCTAAAACGGCATCTCATCATCCTCTTCCTCATTCAAATTACTTCCAAAAGCTTCATTCTGTGTATGGAGATTTTTGGTTTGAAATGGATTGTCGTCGTGATTCATTTTGGAAGGAAAATCATCAATATTTCCTTCATATTCTTGAATATTATCAAATTTACCAAGGTGTCCAATAAATTTTAAACGGACGTTTTCAAGAGAACCATTTCGGTGTTTTGCAATAATAAATTCGGCTTGTCCGGCTGATGGCGTGTGTTCTTCATCATCCCATTCGTCTATTTTATAATATTCGGGTCTGTAGATAAATGAAACAATATCAGCATCTTGCTCAATCGCTCCAGATTCTCGAAGGTCAGAAAGTAAAGGTCTTTTGCTCGAACCACGGGTTTCTACCGCACGAGATAACTGAGATAAGGCAATTACCGGAATATTTAATTCCTTTGCCAATGCTTTTAAATTTCGGGAAATGGTTGAGATTTCTTGTTCTCTATTTCCACCCCCTTTTGTGTTTCCACCAGCGGTCATCAATTGCAAATAATCGACAATGATTATTTTTATTCCGTGTTGCGAAGCCAAACGTCTGGCTTTTGCCCTTAAATCAAAAATAGAAAGAGAAGGTGAATCATCGATATAAAGTGGTGCTTTTTCCAGATCTCGCACTTTTACGCTCAATTGTTCCCATTCAAATTTTTCTAATTTTCCGGTTCTCAATTTCTCTGATGACAAACCAGTTTCCGAAGAAATCAATCTTGTAATCAGCTGCACTGAAGACATTTCCAAAGAGAATAATGCAACAGGATGTCCAGAATCTATAGCAATATTTCGTGCCATCGAAAGTACAAATGCCGTCTTTCCCATTCCCGGCCTAGCCGCAATAATAATCAAATCACTCGGCTGCCAGCCAGAAGTAATAGCATCCAGTTTTGTAAATCCAGTTTCAACGCCGCTCAATCCTTTTTGGTTTGCTATTTCTTCAATTCGCTTCTTGGCTTGTAAAACTAGACTTTGAGCTGTTTCGGAACTCCGCTTGATATTGCCTTGAGTTACTTCATACAATTTCGATTCGGCTTTGTCTAATAAATCAAAAACATCGGTTGTTTCGTCATAGGATTCTTCAATAATATCCGAAGAAATACGAATTAAACTGCGCTGAATGAATTTTTGAAGTATAATTCTGGAGTGAAATTCAATGTGTGCCGAGGAAGATATTTTTTGTGTAAGTTGAATTAAATATAAATCGCCACCAGCTAAATCTAATTTTGCATTTTTTCGCAACTGAGCCGAAACTGTTAATAAGTCAATGGGTTGCGTATCTGTAAACAACTGAACAATAGCCTCAAAAATGTGTTTATGTCCTTCTTTGTAAAATGCGTCGGGTTGCAAAATGTCTATTACCTCATCCACCCCTTTTTTGTCAATCATCATCGCACCAAGAACAGCCTCTTCAAGGTCGATAACTTGGGGGGGTAACTTTCCTTTTTCAAGGTTGATAATTGTAGTTTTTTCTGTTCGATTTGGGTTTAAATTCTTGACATTTTCCATAGTACGAAAGTAAGTAAAATTAAAAAAAGAAGCCAATGGAGTTATTACAAATTATTGTTAATAAACAATCTTTTTTTGTTAATAAGCCAAAAAAAATCCGAAACCACAAGGCTTCGGATTTAGAAATAAATTGTAGGAATTTATTCTTTAAATTCGCCCATTTTACTGTATTTATCCATCCTTTGGGCAACTAATTCTTGTGTTGATAAGTCTTTCAATTCGTTGAAGCCTTTCATGATATATTGTTCAACAGTTTTGAAAGCGGTTTCTCTGTCAAAATGTGCTCCTCCTAATGGTTCGGGAATAATATCATCGACTAATTTTTGTTTTTTCATATCCGAAGAAGTGAGTTTCAAGGCTTCGGCAGCTTGTTCTTTGTAATCCCAGCTTTTCCATAAAATCGAGGAACAAGATTCAGGAGAAATAACAGAATACCAAGTGTTTTCCATCATATAAACTCTGTCTCCAACACCTATTCCCAATGCACCACCTGAGGCGCCTTCACCAACAATAACAACAATAATGGGCACTTTCAGGCGAATCATTTCTAAAATATTTCTAGCAATGGCTTCACCTTGCCCGCGTTCTTCTGCTTCAATTCCTGGAAAAGCTCCAGGAGTATCAATGAAAGAAACAACAGGAATGCCAAATTTCTCGGCCATTTTCATCAATCGCAATGCTTTTCTGTAGCCTTCGGGATTGGCCATTCCAAAATTTCTATATTGACGCGTTTTAGTATTGTATCCTTTTTGTTGACCAATAATCATAAACGATTGACCACCAATTTTCCCCAAACCGCCTATCATGGCTTTGTCATCTTTAAAGCCCCTATCGCCATGAAGTTCTAGAAAAGTATCACCACAAAGTGCTTTTACATGGTCTAAAGTATAAGGTCTATTAGGATGTCTTGACAATTGTACTCGTTGCCAAGCAGTAAGATTTTTATAAATTTTTCGTTTGGTTTCGGCAAGTTTCTTATTGATTTGTTTGCAAGTATCAGTCACATCAACGGCCGATTCTTGTCCAATAATTAGGCATTTATCTAACTGGTCTTCAAGTTCTTTAATAGGAAGTTCAAAATCTAAATATTCCATATTTCGTAGTAATTTGTGTTTTGATTTGAAATGCAAATATAAAATTTATAATTATCAAAAACGTATATTTAGCATCTAAATACATATAAATTGACAATTCAAATCCTTGAAAAAAATTATTTTCTATTGGAAAGATAATGCTTGACAATCCCGTTGAGAATTACCGTAACCACAATCAAAACGGCTCCAATATAAAATTCTACGCTCATTTTTTCTTTTCCGCCAATGATAAAATAGGCCAAAATGATACCATAAACCGGTTCTAAACTCGTGGTTAGCATTACTGTATAAGGAGATAATATTCGCATTACTTTTACTGAAGCAGTAAAAGCATAAGCAGTACATACCGAGGATAAAATAAGTAGATAAACCCAATCATTTGTTGTCAAAATAAAGAAATTGACATTGAATTTATTAGTAAATAAAAAGTAAATAGTGATAAAAAAAACGCCTGCCAGAAATTCATAAAAGGTAATAACGGAAGGTTCATGTTTTTCGATTAATTTTCCGTTCATGAGTGTGAATAATACTCCAATAATTATAGAAACCAAGGCATATAGAATTCCGTTAAAATAATTAATTTCGACCTGCAAAATCATGGATAATGCTGCAATAATTACAAGTCCAAAAAAAACTTCGTACCAAAGCACTTTCCGTCCGTAAAAAATGGGTTCCAAAATGGAAGCCAAAAAAGCACCTAATGAAAAAACTGCTAAAGTGATGGAAACATTGGAAACATGAATAGCCTCGAAAAAGAAGATCCAATGCAGAGCAATCAATAATCCGACGAAAATTAATTTGAGAAATTCTTTTCCAGGAATTTGAAAAGATTCTTTTTTGAAGAGAATAAAAAAGAATAAAAAGACGGCTGCAATCAACATTCTATACCAAACCAAAGCGTCGGCCTGGATGGAAATCAAGGCACCTAATATTGCTGTAAATCCCCAAATAAAAACTATTAAATGAAGATTCAAATAGCTTTTTAAATTATCTCTTTGCATTTCGTAGTAAAAAAATGGCTAAAATTCCGAAAACTATATTTGGGAACCAAACCGCTAATAATGGTGGAAAAGTTGATTTTTCGGCTAATACTCCGAATATTTTATCAAAAAACACAAAGGAAAAAGCCACTGCAATACCGATGGCTAAACTCAATCCCATTCCGCCTCTTCGCTTCATTGAAGAAACAGCAACAGCAATAATCGTAAGAATAAATGCCGATACAGGAATACTGTATTTTTTGTATAAAACCACTAAATACACATTGATTGTCGAAGAACCACGCTTTTTTTCTTTCGCAATAAATTGGTTAAGTTTTCCTAGACTCAAGGTTTCTGCAATGTAAACTACAGGAGTAATATCTTCTAAATCAAAATTAAATTTTGCGTCTTTTTTGTCAGCTTTCTCTAATTTGTCGTCTAATCCTCCAACGGTTCTTTTGACATAATCATACATCGTATAATTTTTGGTTTTTGGATTCCATTGTATTCTTGAAGCCGAAATTTTATAGGCTAATTTGTCTTTGGTAAATTTTTCGTAAGTGAAATTATAGGCTGTTTTCGAGGCTCCATCAAAACTATTGACATAAATATATTCGTTGTCGCTAATTTGGCGAAACACATCGGTATTGTCTCCAAGCATATCTTCTCTGCCACCATTTCTGAGATAGGTATATCTAAATTTATTAAACTCATCATTTGCTTTAGGAACAATAAAAAATCCCATCAACAAAACGATAACAGAAATAATGAAAGCACCAATTACAAAAGGTTTCAAAAATCTAGTGAATGAAATTCCAGAGCTCAAAATAGCAATAATTTCTGAGTCATTAGCCATTTTTGAGGTAAACCAAATTACTGACAAAAACAAAAATATCGGAAACAATAAATTCATGAAATAAATCGTGAAATTATAATAATAATACATGATATCAAGCAGAGGAATATTGTTGGATAAAATTTTATTGATTTTCTCCGATACATCGATTACAATTCCTATAGGTGCAAACAAACCCAACATTACCCCAAAAGTGGTAAAGTATTTTTTAAGGATGTATTTGTCGAGTATTGTTAACATTTTTTTTGTTTCAAGTTTAAGAGTTTAAGAGTTTAAAGGTTTAAGGGTTTAAGAGTTTAAAGGTTTAAGAGTTTAAAGGTTTAAGAGTTTAAAGGTTTAAGAGTTTTGATTAAGAACAACTTTAAACAATTTCAAACAATTTTAAACAATTTTAAA
>DMHA01000015.1:0-4776 GCA_003449615.1 Flavobacterium sp. | reverse complement strand
AACAACTTTAAACAACTTTAAACCTTTAAACTTTAAACAATTTTAACCCTTCTTAAAGTCTATGGCTCATATTCCTTACCATCATTTCTTTCCAAGTCCTGAAATCGCCTGCTAAGATATGTTTTCTTGCCTCACGAACCAACCACATATAAAATCCAAGGTTGTGTATCGTGGCAATTTGTTTTCCAAGGTATTCATTGGCGGCAAACAAGTGGCGTAAATAGGCTTTGGTATATTCTGTATCTACAAAAGTGTGACCCATTTCATCGACAGGCGAAAAATCGTCTTCCCATTTTTTGTTTTTGATATTGATGGTTCCGTTGGCAGTAAACAACATTCCGTTTCTGGCGTTTCGAGTGGGCATCACACAATCGAACATATCAATTCCAAGTGCAATATTCTCCAAAATATTGATTGGAGTTCCCACGCCCATCAAATATCTTGGTTTGTCTTCGGGAAGAATATCACAAACAATTTCGGTCATGGCATACATTTCTTCCGCTGGTTCTCCTACCGAAAGTCCGCCGATGGCATTACCTTGTTGTCCAGAATTGGCAATATATTCTGCCGATTGTTGGCGTAAATCTTTATAGGTACTTCCTTGAACAATTGGGAAAAAAGTCTGATCGTAACCATATTTTGTAGGCACTTTTTCCAAATGATTGATGCAACGGGCCAACCAACGATGTGTCATTTTCATCGATTTTTGTGCATACCGATAATCGCAAGGATAAGGCGTACATTCGTCGAAAGCCATAATAATATCAGCACCAATGGTACGTTGAATTTCCATCACATTTTCGGGTGTAAAAACGTGATAGGAACCGTCGATATGCGATTTGAATTTTACGCCTTCTTCCTTAATTTTTCTATTGGCGGAAAGCGAATATACTTGATAGCCACCCGAATCGGTCAAAATGTTTCTGTCCCAGTTCATAAATTTATGCAAACCGCCGGCTTTTTCAAGAATTTGGGTTTGCGGACGCAAGTATAAATGATAGGTATTTCCGAGGATAATATCGGGATTAATATCGTCTTTCAATTCGCGTTGGTGCACGCCTTTTACCGAAGCAACGGTGCCCACAGGCATAAAAATTGGGGTTTCAATAATGCCATGATCAGTGGTGATAGCTCCTGCTCTGGCTTTGGTATGTGTATCTTTTTGTAATAAATCAAATTTCATAAATCATTTTTCAGTGCGCAAAGATAATTTATTTAGGATTTAGTCCCGATACTTCGGGCTAGGATTTGGGATTTTATTTAACATTTCTCTTTTCTCTTTTAATCTTATCAAAAAAGATTGTTATTAGTAAGGGAAATCATTAGGTTTGTAGGGGAGATGAAATTCTTTTATAAGATATATTAACTTGCATTTAATTAAACTAACGAAACAAAATGAAACAAATATTTACAATTCTAATATTACTATCTAGTATAAAGTCTTTTTCACACCAGAATGATACAATTAAGCTTTCCGAAATAAGATTTTGTGAATTAACATTAGATAATCTGAAACAAAAAGATGCTGGAATAATTCAAGTCAATTTAGAAGAAATGGATTTGTGTTCTGATGGATTTGTGCAAGATGGAAGATTTGAAAATAGAATTGGATACACAACAAAATTGTATCCTGAAGTAATTTTTCAAAAATATGAAACTAACATAAATGCAATTGCAAAAATTCATTTAACCAAAGACTTTGAAGGGTATTTACCAGACGGAAATTATGTTAATTTAAAACATTTAAAAGCAAAAGATATTCTCGAAAAATATGATAATTTGGATGTTTGGACTTCAAGAGGTTGTTCCGATTATTTAGGAATAAATAAAAACAAAGAACTCTTTTTTTATGTTAAGCTTAATAAGAAAAAGGAGCCACGCTATCCAATCGATGCAAAATATTACTTAGAACAGCAAATAGTGGGCATTGACATTGTTTCAGATTGCTATTCCTTTTTCGGGATAAACACTCCTAAAATTCAACCACTTTATATTCTTGATGGGAAAGAAATTAATGAAGAAATATTGAAAGCAATTAAACCTGAAGATATTGATTCTATAAATGTTTTAAAAGATAAAAGTGCTTTAGATAAATATGGAGAGAAAGGAAAAAATGGTGTAATTGAAATTTATTCAAAAAAAAGGAAATAAAGAGAATAAATCTATTTTTTCAAAACCTCCCCAGTCTTCAAATCACTTTCTTCCCTTCTACAAATGCTGCAACAAAACTTCTGGATTGGATCGATTGAACCAAAAATTTAAAATTTCAACACATTCCAAATCTTTATTCACATAATAAATTACTGTAATATAAGGATTTACCATAAATTTTCGCTTATCAGTATTTTGAAAAAAACTAAAACTCTCTGGAAATTGTTTTACCTGCTTTAGATTTTGTTTTAATAAATCTGAAAATTTAGTTGCTTTTTCTTTGCCAAAATTATCATATAAATAGTAGATAATTTCTTCATATTCCAATTGTGCTATTTTTGAAAACTTGATTTTCATTTTCTGTTGGCAAGAATTGTATCTACATCAAAAACAAAATCTTCTTCTGCAATAAACTCTCCATTTCTAAACTGCTCTTCTGCAATTTTTATATTTTGAGAAAGTATTTCAAACTGATATTGTTCGGGCTGAATGATTTCTAAAATCAACAAGATTTCATCGATTGTAAATTTATTTTCCCTGATTTTTCGATACAAAGTTGGCAAAGGAATATTCGCTTTTGCACTAATATATTCTGCTTTGTAAGGCGATTCTAAAATTGTTTTATCAAAATTTGAAACTATTTTTTTTGTTTCTATCAATTCTACTATCATAATATATCATTTTTATTTTCACAAATATACATATTACTTTCTGTTTAATATAAAAAATTTAATTTTTTGTATTATAATTTCAAAACCTCCCCAATCTTCAAAGCACATTTCTCCCCATCAATAGCTGCCGAAATAATTCCTCCCGCATAACCTGCTCCTTCGCCACAAGGATACAAACCTTTTATTTGAAGGTGTTCTAATGTTTCTGCATCTCTGGGAATACGCACTGGCGATGATGTTCTCGATTCGGGCGCGTGAAGAACGGCTTCGTTGGTCAAGAAACCACGCATTGACTTTCCAAATTCTACGAAACCTTCTCGTAATATTTGGGTAAGAAATCCAGGAAAAACCGTGCCCATTTCCACCGAAGTAGTTCCGGGGACATAAGACGTTTTTGGAATATTGGAAGACACTTTATTTTGGGTAAAATCTACCATTTTTTGTGCAGGAACTTTTTGGGTATTTCCAGCCAAATGCCAAGCTTTTTGCTCGATACTTTTTTGGAATTCCATTCCAGCCAAAGCACCAAATTTGGCAAACGGCTTGAAATCTTCGAGTTTCAATTCGACCACGATTCCAGAATTGGCGGTGGCTTGATCTCGTTTTGAGGGCGACCAACCATTCGTAACCACTTCGCCCGGACTTGTCGCACAAGGCGCAATCACGCCACCGGGACACATACAAAAAGAGTACATTCCCCTACCTCCTACTTGCTTCACGATGGAATAAGGCGATGGTGGCAAATGTTGACCTCGATAGTCGCAACTGTACTGAATACTGTCAATTAGTGACTGCGGATGTTCGGCACGAACGCCCAAGGCAAAGGCTTTGGCTTCGATAAAAATTTGTTTTTGGTCTAATAATTCAAAAATATCACGGGCTGAATGTCCTGTGGCAAGAATTATTTTGTTGGCAAGAATCGTGTCACCGCTCTTGGTCACGATGCCTTGCACTTCGTTATTTTTGATGATAATATCGGTCAATCGGGTTTCGAAAAGGACTTTGCCCCCCATTTCGATGATTTTCTCCCGCATATCCTGAATGATTTGTGGCAATTTATTGGTGCCAATGTGCGGATGAGCATCAACCAAAATATCGTGGGACGCTCCATAAGCCACGAATAATTCCAAGATTCGGGTTACATCGCCACGCTTTTTGGAACGGGTGTACAATTTTCCGTCGGAATAGGTTCCTGCTCCGCCTTCGCCAAAACAGTAATTGGAATCTTCGTCAACGATATGATCTCTATTGATGGCTTTTAAATCTCTTCGTCTTCCTCGAACATCTTTGCCTCTCTCTATAACTATTGGCTTTAAACCCAATTCTATCAATTGCAAAGCGGCAAATAATCCCGCAGGACCAGCCCCCACAACGATAACTTCTTGAGCATTTTCGACATTTTTGTATTCTGGCAATTCGATTTTGGCTTCTCGAATGGGTTCTCCAACCAAATAAATAGTGACTTTCAAATTGAATTTCACTGCTTTTTGGCGCGCATCAATCGAACGTTTTAGGATAGAAATGTGTTGTATTTCTTTGGCATCGACCCGAATTAACTTGGAAACGTGTTGTTTGAGCAACAGTTCGTTTGTGGCAATTTCTGGCGAAACTTGAAAGAGTAATTCTTGTGGCATTTTGATGTGAAATTTTAAGGAAATAATTTATAAATATCTTCCCGTTTGGCAAATCTGGCAAGTTCTATAACTTCTCCATCAAAATAAAATCCCAATCGATATTTACCAATTCTTATTCGATAAGCTCCTGAATGACCTTTCATTTTTTTTAAATTTGAAATATTTTGAATACTTTCAGAAATCTCAAGTAACTCAATAACTTCAACGATGTCTTTCTTTAAAGCCGAATCTTTAATTTTCAATAAATCTTTAGAAAATAATTTTCCGAATTTAACTCTCACGATTGCAATATTTTCATAATTTCTTCTCTTGAAACAAAC
>DMHA01000393.1:11559-13691 GCA_003449615.1 Flavobacterium sp. | reverse complement strand
TTCTTTTTTATCGGACAACAATGCTTTGAAATAGTTCTTAGAATAATATTTTTTTTCTCTAGCCCCGATGGAAGCCAATATCCTTTTGGGCTGTCCCGATTTTTCGGGAAGCCCAAAAGATATGGCGTACAGCGGGAGGGAAGTTGTTCTGAAAAGCTATTGCTTTGCTCCTAAAAAAAACTCCTTTAATGTTGAGCTATTTCGTCTCCCTCTCTTTAGATTGCTTCGTTCCTCGCAATGACAGGGGTCGGGAGAGGATTTTAATCGTGACCTAAATCCGCCAATAGTTTTCTATCCCCCACAATCCAAAGAATATCATCTTTTTCTAAAATGACATTCGATTCTGGGTTTAAAACTCGAATACCTCTTTTTTCGATGCCTACAATCAGTCCTTTTGTGTTCTCACGTAACTTTGATTCCTTGATGCTTTTGCCTATAAAAGTGTGATTTTTCAATTCAATTTGGCGTAAAACAATGTCGGGTTCATTAATTTCTGGAGAAACATCAGTTTCGTGTTGGTCTAAATATTTTTTGAATTCTTGCACTTGAGTGTCCGTTCCAATCACGCAAACTTCATCTCCAGGGAAAATTCGTTCGTTCCTTTGAGGAATGTGTATCGTGATTTCCCCTCTTTTGATGGATACAATATTGATACCCAAGAGCTCTCTAAGTTGTAAGTTTCTCAGAGATTCGCCAGCAATATTTGATTCCGTAGCGATATCAAAAACGGCCATGTGTCCATCCCAAGGGGTTAAATCGCTTCGGCTTCTTTTGGCTTTGGCAATTTCTCGACCATGTAAATTGGCCAAAAAATGATTCTCAATTTTGTGGTATCGAATGTGGAGTTTCTTTTGGAAAATCAAATAAATTGTGATGGCAATGATCACGGCAATCAAGGTGATTCTTGAGGAGAAAAAGATATTCAACAATAATCCAATGAAGAAAATAGACAACAGAATGCGAATGAAAAATAACATCGTCATAGGGCCACGAGATTTGCGGTCTTGCATCAATTCTTCTACTTCGTTAACGGCTACTCTTCGGAAAGCCAGTGCCCACAAAAATGGAGCAATTATGCTCAGAGTTATCAAAGCACCTAAGGCATTTCCGAAAGGGTATTCATCTAATAATGGTTCGATATAGCTGGCGGAAAGCGATATAATTGCCAAAATTATTACCACAAGTACAACCACTTGAATTAAAAAAGCATTGATAACCGTTTGCCATAAACTGACTGTTTTTATCGCTTGCGTGCTGGCAGAATATCGTTCGATACGTTTGGTCCATTTTCGAGGTAATTTTTGCGATACATATTCTGAAAAAGGCAATGAATATTTAATCATAAACGGAGTTGTAAAAACCGTTACTGCCGAAACGGCGACTACTATGGGATATAAAAACGAACTTGTGGCATTCAAAGTCATTCCTAAAGTGGCAATAATAAAAGAAAATTCCCCAATTTGTGACAAACTCATTCCGGTTCTGATGGAATCTTTCAAAGGTTGTCCTGACAATAACGCCCCAAAAGTAGAACTGATGGATTGTCCAAAAATGGTAACAAAAGATAGAATTAACACAGGAACTGCGTGCTGGTATAAAACTTCGGGATCAATTAACATGCCCACCGATACAAAAAATACGGCTCCAAATAAATCTTTCACGGGTTTTACCAAATGCTCAATGTGTTCGGCTTGAGTAGTTTCGGCAATGATCGAACCCATTATAAAGGCACCCAAAGCGGGCGAAAATCCAACATTGGCGGCAAGCCCAACCATTGTCAAACACAAGGCTAATGAGATGATGAGCAACATTTCGTCGGTTAGTAAATGTTTGGTTTTTTTGAGTACTGTTGGAATGATAAAAATGCCTCCCAAAAACCAAATCACTAGAAAAAATACGAGTTTCAAGACCGATAGCAACAAATCCATTCCGGAAAACTGATTGCTTACTGCTATGGTGGATAACAAAACCATCATCAAAATGGCCAAAATATCTTGTACGATGAGTGAACCAATAACGATTCCTGCAAATTTTTGTGTTTTTACACCCAGTTCATCAAAGGATTTTAAAATAATGGTGGTGGAGGAAATCGCAAGAATGACACCCAGAAAAACACTATCCATTTTAGACCA
>DMHA01000393.1:9431-11433 GCA_003449615.1 Flavobacterium sp. | reverse complement strand
GTGATAGAAGCGGTTCCGCCCACTTTCATCAATTTTTTGAAACTAAATTCCAGACCTAGGCTGAACAATAAAAAGATGACACCAATCTCTGCCCAAACCTCTACGCTTTTGATTTCTTTTACAGAAGGAAAAAACTCAAAGTGGTTTCCGGCCAAAAAACCCGCAATCAAATAGCCTAAAACCAGTGGCTGTTTCAGTTTTCGGAAGATCAAAACGGCAATTCCCGCGGTCATCAAAATCAGCCCTAAATCACTGATTAAGGGCTCTAAATGATGAGAGGCTTCGGCTACTTTTTCGGCTGGATTCATAATATTAATTATTTTTAGGAGCAATTCCAGCCATTCGTTCAAGCTTTCGTTCAAAAAACTTTTTTTCTAAACCCAAAAAGGAGCTTCCTTTGGTCGCTCTTTTTGGGCAAGAAAAAATAGTTTTTTTTCCTTCAAGGCTTTCCACTGCTGTCTGGGCTAATTGGCTAAACCTATTGAGTATCATATCCAATTAAAGGCTATTTCTTTGAATTTATAAAAAAATAAAATCTTCTAATTGACTTCTTCAAAAATGAATTATTTATTAAATCCCCAAGAAATTACTTGGTGTAATTTGCATTAATTCGGCTTTGATTGCATCGGAAACTTCAAGAGTGCCAATAAATTCGTGAATCGAAGTTTTGGTTATCGCTTCGTTGGTTCTGGTCAATCCTTTCAAGGCTTCATAAGGATTTGGATAGGCTTCCCGACGCAAAATCGTTTGAATCGCTTCGGCAACCACTGCCCAGTTTTTCTCTAAATCTTCGTGGAATTTTGGTTCGTTCAACAAGAGTTTGTTCAAGCCTTTCAAAGTGGCTTCGAAGGCAATTAAAGTGTGTCCTATTGGTACGCCAATGTTTCTCAAAACTGTACTATCAGTCAAATCGCGTTGTAATCTTGACAAAGGTAATTTGGCCGAAAGATGCTCGAAAATAGCATTCGCCATTCCTAAATTGCCTTCCGAATTTTCAAAATCTATTGGGTTTACTTTGTGTGGCATTGCCGAGGAGCCAATTTCTCCTGCCTTGATTTTTTGTTTGAAATAGTCCATCGAAACATAAGTCCAAATATCTCTGTCTAAGTCAATAATTATGGTATTGATTCTTTTCAAAGCATCAAAAAAAGCGGCAAAATGGTCGTAATGTTCGATTTGTGTAGTCGGGAAAGAATGGTGCAAACCCAAGTTGTCTTCTACAAAAGTGCCACCAAATTTTCTCCAATCAATTTGTGGATAAGCCACATGATGGGCGTTGTAATTTCCAGTCGCTCCGCCAAATTTCGCTGCAAACGGAATGTTGAATAACAAACGCATTTGCTCTTCCAAACGTTCTACAAAAACCCCAATTTCTTTACCCAAACGGGTTGGCGAAGCAGGCTGTCCGTGGGTTCTTGCCAACATTGGAATATCACGCCATTCGACACTCAAATCTTTCAATTTTGAAGTTAAAGCAATTAACGATGGCATATACACTTTTTCGAAAGCGTCTTTGGTCGAAAGGGGAATCGCAGTATTGTTGATGTCTTGTGAAGTCAATCCAAAGTGAATGAACTCTTTGTATTGAGACAATCCTAATTTTTCAAAAGCGTCTTTGATAAAATATTCCACCGCTTTTACATCGTGGTTGGTTACTTTTTCGGTTTCTTTTATCCAAAGTGCGTTTTCAGTAGAAAAGTTTTTATAAATGTCACGCAAACTTTCAAAAACATTCGGATTTACGGCTGCAAGTTGGGGCAAAGGAATTTCGCAAAGTGCAATGAAATATTCAATTTCAACCAAAACACGGTATTTGATTAAGGCTTCTTCGGAGAAATATTTTGAAAGTGAACTTGTTTTGCTTCTGTATCTTCCATCGATAGGCGATACGGCGTTTAACTCGTTTAGGGTTGTCATTGTTGTTGGTTTATTAGAAAGCGCAAAGATAACATTTCAGATTTCAGATTTCAGATTTCAGATTGAAAAGTTGGAATTGATTTTT
>DMHA01000393.1:0-9348 GCA_003449615.1 Flavobacterium sp. | reverse complement strand
ATTGCCATTGAAATTGCCATTGCTATTTCATTTTTGCTAACTCTTTTTGAACAATTTTCATTCCTTCTGAGCCTGTTGCAGCAATAATTTTGATGTCATTGGGCAAATCATAAATTTGCGCGGGTTTTGGGTCAATGTAATAAACCGGAATTTTGGGATTGGCAAAATTCATCAATCCTGCTGCAGGATACACTTGAAGTGACGTTCCAATAATTAGGAGAATATCCGCTTTTTCGACCAAGAATACAGCTTCTTCCAAAGCGGGAACTTCCTCGCCAAACCAAACAATATGGGGACGCAACTGGTTTCCCTTGTCATCAAAATCCCCAATATTCAAATCGTCTTCCCAATCTAAAATGTAGTTTCTGTTGACCGTACTTCTCACTTTCAACAATTCGCCGTGAAGATGAAGCACGTTTGAACTTCCCGCTTTTTCGTGTAAATTATCGACATTTTGGGTAATGATATTTACATCGAAATTATTTTCTAGTTCAGCCAAAATTTGATGTCCCAAATTGGGTTGAACATCGCGTAATTGTTTTCGTCTTTGGTTATAAAAATCAAGTACCAATTCAGGATTTTTCTGCCAGCCTTCAGGAGTTGCCACATCCATCACATTATGACCTTCCCATAATCCATCGGCATCCCGAAAGGTTTTTATGCCACTTTCAGCACTGATTCCGGCCCCCGTTAAAACGACTAATTTTTTTTTCATATTAAATTTTTTTGCCACCAAGGCACAAAGGCACAAAGATTATTTTTGAAAATAAAAGTAATCTTTTTTACTATTTTTACCAAAAATAATTCCGAAAAATGATTGACCTTGATTACCTTAATTTTTTAGAAAACATTCTTACTGAAAATCGAAAAGCTAAGTTTCTGAAAGTATTAGAAAACAGAACCAAACATTTTACAGTAGTTGTCGAAGATGTTTTTCAAATGCACAATACCAGTGCGGTAATGCGCAGTTGCGAGGTTTTTGGTATTCAGGAACTGAATGTTATTGAAGAGCGGTATGGAAAAAGTATTGATAAGGAAATTGCGATGGGAGCACAGAAATGGGTTGATATCAATACTTTTGACAATGTCTCGAATTGCATTGAAACCTTGAAAAATAAGGATTATCAAATTATTGCCACCACGCCACACGAAAATGATTGTTTGTTGGATGATTTCGACATTTCAAAACCCAGTGCTTTGTTTTTTGGAACAGAACGAGATGGTTTGTCTGAAGAGATTCTTCAAAAGGCAGATGGATTTCTTAAAATTCCGATGATTGGGTTTACTGAGAGTTTGAATATTTCAGTTTCGGCAGCGATTATCATTCAAAACCTGACCAATAGATTGAGAAAATCAACTATTGATTGGCATTTATCTGAGGAAGAAATTTTGGAGAAACTCATGGCTTGGGCGAGAAAATCCATCAAGGACATCAAAAGAATCGAGGGAAGATATTATGCTGATAATCAAAAACATACAATTTAATAAACCAATAACAAATCATGTGTTTTGGTAGCATTTTTTATAACTTGAATTAAATTCTAGTTAAGCATAAGTTAAATTTTAGACTCTATTTTTTGAAATTATCTTGTAAAATAGATTTTATTACGCTACTTTTGAAATAAACTACAACGGTTTAGTTTTGCTAAATAACATTGAATCATTTTAATATATATATATATGAAAGACTCGATTGCTATCACTTGCGGAGGTGGCCCTGCACCAGGTATTAATGCGGTTGTAAGTACGCTTATTAAAATTTTTTCCAAAGAAAATTATCGTGTAATTGGTATCCACGAAGGATATAAAACTATTTTCACAGATACTCCCAATACACAGGATTTAGATTTTGAATATGCAGATAAAATCTTTAGTCTTGGAGGTTCTTCCCTTAAAATGAGCCGCCACAAACCGAAAGATGCAGAATTCAAATCTGATTTTTTTGTAAAGAATAACGTTAAACTTTTAGTTACGATTGGGGGTGATGATACTGCTTCTACAGCAAATCGAATTGGAAAATTTCTTGCTAATAACAATATAAATGTTAGTAATATTCACGTTCCAAAAACGATTGATAATGATCTCCCGCTTCCTGATAGAAACCCCACTTTTGGCTTTCATTCCGCCAAAGACGAAGGTGTGCGTATAGGAAATACTATTTATGAAGATGCAAGAACTAGCAAAAATTGGTTTGTGCTATCTACAATGGGGCGTGAGGCAGGTCACCTTGCTTTCGGGATTGGGATGAGTTGCCATTTTCCAATGGTGATTATTCCAGAAATGTTCAATAAAACCAGCGTTACTTTTGAAAAGATTACTAATTTATTGGTATCAACTATTATCAAAAGAAAAATACAGAACATTCCTTATGGAGTAACGATTATTAGTGAAGGTGTTTTTCATTTTATGGAAAATGAAGAGATTAATAATTCAGGAATTAACTTTACGTATGACGATCATGGGCATCCTGAATTAGGAAATGTAAGTAAGTCACATATTTTTAATATGCTTTTACAGCAAAAGCTAAAAAGCCTGAACATTGATGTAAAAAGCAGACCAGTAGAAATGGGTTATGAACTTCGTTGTTGTCGACCTATTGGTTTTGACCTTACTTTATGTACATTATTGGCAATGGGGGTTAAAAAACTATTTAAACAAGGATTAACTAGTTGTTTAGTTTCGGCTAATTCTAACGGAGATATAAAACCACTTTACTTAAAAGATCTTGAAGGTCCTGATGGAAAAATAAAACCACGTTTGGTTGATATTGATTCTGAAATGGCAAAATTATTTTTCTCTGATTTACATTATATTACTACAGCTGATTACGAAAAAGCTAAAGAATATGTGTCTAACCCAGAAGAATATGATTTCAATCAAATACTAGAATGGTCTTAGTTATCCCTTTTATTTTTATCGATAAACTAGATTTTCCTTGTAAGTTAAAAAGTTTTTGTCCATTAAACGGTTTTAATATGTTATATTAGGTAATAATTATAGGTTCTAACCCAAATCATATAGGTTTTAACAATAATCCATTTTTTAGAAAATATAAATTATACACCAAAATCCATATAAATAAAAGTTAGGACAAAAAATTGGCAAATGATTGTCCTCATTTTAATCACTTTTTTATTTATTTCCTTTTTCAAAATCGGCTACAAATTGTGCCAATCCAATATCCGTTAATGGATGTTTCAATAATCCTGTAATAGCCGAAAGTGGCCCTGTAATTACATCGGCACCAATTTTGGCACAGTTCACAATGTGCATTGTATGGCGAACCGAAGCAGCAAGAATTTGTGTTTCGTAGCCATAATTATCATAAATTTCTCTAATTTCTTGAATTAAATTCAATCCATCAGTCGAAACATCATCCAAACGACCAATAAATGGCGAAACATAAGTGGCACCAGCTTTGGCTGCCAACAAGGCCTGACCTGCCGAAAACACCAAAGTCACATTGGTTCTAATTCCTTTATCCGAAAAATATTTGGCAGCCATTACTCCTTCTTTGGTCATTGGCAATTTTACTACAATTTGTTCGTGCAAATCCACCAATTCTTCTCCTTCTCTAACCATTCCTTCAAAATCCAAAGCATTTACTTCGGCACTAACATCGCCATCTACAAGGTTGCAAATGTCAACATAATGTTTCAAAATATTGTTTTTTCCGGTAATTCCTTCCTTTGCCATCAATGATGGATTGGTAGTTACGCCGTCCAAAACGCCTAATGCTTGTGCTTCCTTAATTTGAGCTAAATTTGCTGTGTCGATAAAAAATTTCATATAATTAAATTTATTTGTGAGTTTTAATAATTTTGCGCGTGCCCCTTCGTAAAAACTTCGGGTCGGGCTTTCCGTTCCCGCTTTTTTTATTTGGCTAAAAATCGCCAAATAAAAAAGAGCTCCACTTCAATCCCTCACGCAAATTTCGGTAGCAATTTACGAAATCAATAACAATTGCAATTGCAAAAATCAAATTACAAAATTATATATATAATGAGTCCAACCATTTTTTCTCGTTTTTCTTCCCTCTTCCATCTATTTATAATCTGAAATCTGAAATCTGAAATCTGCAATCTAAAATCTTCCCTTCTTACAATTTATAATGATTCATCAACATTTTTTCATAAACTTTATCAGGCAAAATTCGCTTTAAAACAATAGAGAATTTTTGCATAAAAGCACCTACTTTATAATGAATTTTTGGATTTGGATTTTGAATGATTTTAAAAATAGCTTCCGCCATTTCGTTGGGATTATTGCCACTATCCACATGTTCGTCCATCAATTTCAAAGTATTTCCGTAAGGAATTTGGTATGCCGAATTTTCCAATAAAGGAGCGTGAAAACGTCCCGAAGCGATATTGGTGGCAAAATCACCCGGAGCCACATTCGTAATCTGAATTCCAAAGGATTTTACTTCCATTCGCAAAGCTTCTGTTATCAATTCCAAAGCTCCTTTCGATGCTGAATAAACACCGCGATACGGCAAACCCATATAGCCCGCAATAGAAGTGATATTGATAATCAAGCCCGATTTTTGGGAACGCATTTGTGGCAAAACGGCTTTCATCACTTCAATAGGACCAAAAAAATTGGTCTCGAAATTATTCTTGATTTCGGCAGTTGGAATTTCTTCCAAAGGTCCTGTAATTCCTACTCCAGCATTATTAATAACTGTATCCAATCGACCTGAGGTGGCAATCACTTTGGCAACAGCCGCTTGAATAGTGTCTGTATTCCGAACATCTAAAGCAATTAATGGAAAAACCGAATTTGATATCCGTTCTGGATTACGACTTGTCCCATAAACAACGAATCCTTTTTGGTGCAAAAATTCGCCGATAGATTTTCCTATTCCCGATGAACCGCCTGTGATTAAAACTACTTTTTCCATTTCAGATTTTAGAGTTTAGAGTTTAGATTTGGAAGACTAGCTATGTCCAAAAATAAAAAAATCTTCTCAAAGGAAGACTATTTCTGCAAGAAATAAAATGGCAAGCGACCTACATCGCACCGCTCAACCACTTACCCTTGCTATGTTCCCATCCTGGGGGATTTTGCAGGAGCTGGTCGTGTAGGACTTGCCGGTGCAAAGATACACTCTTTTTATATTTTTGCAAGGACTTTGTTCCTATTAAAATATCATTGTATATTGCAACATCAAAATTTTTATATATGAAAAATTATAACTTCTTATTTATCATTTTATTAGGAATTAGTTTGGCTAATTGTGGAGGCACAAAAAAAGGTGAAAATTCTTTGTTTACTTTCGATGACTCAAAAATTAAGGCACAGTATCAATCACAAGAATCTTTAGAATTGGGGATTTTAAACCCTAATGAAAAAGATGTAGATAGCATCATTTACTATAATAATGAGATAAAAATTGGTTCCAAAAAAGGATTGGAAAAATTGATTTTCAATTTAATAGACCAAAAATTTGGAAATCAAAACCTCAAAGCTGTGGTTTATTTTGATAACGATTATTCTGAAGCAACTACTAAAATCGAATTAGTCTCTAATGTGACGCCTAAATTATTGAATTATACTATTGTAAATACTTATCCACACGACACCCTAGCCTATACTCAAGGACTAGAATTTTACCGTGATACACTTTATGAAGGAACTGGAAACGGAACTGGACCTTCAGGTAAAAAAGGGATTTCTAGTTTAAGAAAAACTGATTATAAAACTGGAAAAGTATATAAAAAAGTTGAATTAGCCGAACAATTTTTTGGCGAAGGAATCACAATTCTTAATAATAAAGTGTATCAATTGACTTATCAAAATAATGAAGGTTATGTTTATAATGCAGATACTTTCAAAAAGGAAAAAACTTTTCAATATTACAAAAAAATGGAAGGTTGGGGATTGACAAGCGATGGAAAAAATTTGTATATGACTGATAGCTCTGAAACTATCCATATTTTAGATCCTGAAACTTTTAAAGAATTGAATCATATTAATGTTTATTCTTTGGATTCAAAAGTGCCAGCCGTTAACGAATTGGAATGGATTGATGGGAAAATCTATGGAAATGTATATCAAAAAAATGCAATTGCTGTTATAAATCCAAAAACAGGAGCGGTCGAAGGAATCATAAATCTTGCCGTTTTGGAAAAGAAAATCACTAAACTTACTGACACCAATGTCCTAAACGGAATCGCCTTTAACCCCAAAACAAAAACCATTTTTGTTACTGGTAAAAACTGGGATAAAATGTTTGAAATAAAAGTTTCGGAATGATTTTTTGTCAATTTATCAACTTCAAAAATACGGTTTGAATTACTTGGAATTTGAAATTTGGAATTTGGAATTTGAAATTTGGAATTTTATAACTTTTAATCCAAAGATAAATTAAGAATTAAACTTATATTAATTTGCTGAAATTTTAAAAAAAAATGGATTCTTACATCCTCATTTTACTTTGTCTGGCTGCTTTTGTTGCAGGATTTATTGATGCAATTGTGGGTGGAGGAGGATTAATACAAACCCCAGTTGGACTGATTCTGTTACCCAATCTTCCTGTTTCTACCGTCATCGGAAGCCTTAAAATTCCTGCTTTTAGTGGTACTTCATTCGCCGCATATCAATACCTCAAAAAGGTGGATATGAATTGGAAATTATTGCTAATAATGATGGTTTTGGCATTTCCTTCGGCTTTTTTGGGTTCGACTTTGTTGACTTACATTAGCAATGATTTTATGAAACCATTATTGCTAGTGGTCTTGTCGCTTTTGGTTGTTTATACTTATGCTCAAAAAAATTTTGGACAACATATTATAAAATCAAATTCTGCCCGAACCCAAATTTTTTATGCTGTTCTTATCAGTTTTGTGGTGGGTTTTTATGACGGATTCATTGGCCCTGGAACGGGAAGTTTTCTGGTTTTGGCCTTTATAGCCTTGATGGGATTTGATTTTTTGCACGCTTCTGCCAATGCCAAAATGGTGAATTTGGCTACCAATTTTGGATCGATTTGTTTGTTTATGCTCAAAGGAAAAATTATCTGGACTATTGCCATTCCTATGGCTTTTAGCAATGCTTTTGGCGGTTGGCTTGGGGCCAAATTAGCCATTCAAAAAGGGAATAAGTTTATCCGAATTTTTTTTCTGATGGTTGTTATTGGCACTTTAATTCGGTTTGCTTATGATGTTTTCTAAAATTCTTGACAATGATGTGATTTCTATTTATTCTACAAAACTGTCATCCTTAAATCCAATTAAATACAATTTATTTTTAGCTCTGGTCATTGCAGTATAGAGCCATCGAATGTAATCTCTATTGATGCCGTCGGGCAGATAAGGTTGCTCGATAAAAACCGTATTCCACTGACCTCCTTGCGATTTATGACAGGTTATTGCATACGAAAACTTGACTTGCAAACCGTTGAAATACTCGTTGGCTTTCACTTTTTGGAATTGCTTGAACTTGGTTTCGCCTTCATAATCCTTCAAAACTTCCTGATACAATCTATTGGATTCTTCATAAGTCAAGGAAGGCGATTCGCTTTTGATGGTATCCAATAATAGGACAGTTTCAAACGGAATTTGATTGGGATAATCGACCATTCTAATTTTTACTTTGGCAAATTTGAAACTATATAATTCTTGGATTTTAAAAATTTCCAACACTTCAATAATATCGCCATTGGCAATAAAACCAGCTTCATCGGAATCTTTGAGCCAAAAATAATTGTTTTTTACGACCATCAAAAAATCTCCTGTCGATAATTCGCTTTCTTTATCTAGAATTTTCGAGCGAATTTGTTCATTATATTGATTGGCTCGTTTATTCGAGCGAACAATAAAAGCAGTATCTTCTATGCTGTAATTGCTATAAGCGGAATTGATGGCGTCTTGAATGTCATAACCATCGGTCAATCGGACAATATCTTTAAATTTTTTGAGATTAAATTTAAAGTCGCTGATAAAAGAATCTTTCAATAATTCCCGAAGTTCGGTGGCATTATGCAAAATTCCAGAGTTTTCTTCCTGACGCATTACTTCGTCCAACTCAATATGTTCGATTTCTTTATTGTAATTCAACCCCAAAGTTTGAATATCCAAAGCCGGACTAATGTCCAAATTCACGGGCGGTAATTGAGCCGTATCTCCCAAAAGAATCATCTTGCAATTCGTCCCTGAATAAATGTATGAAATCAAATCGTCGAGCAAAGAACCGTTTTCATACAACTTAGAATCCGAATTCGTGTCGGAAATCATCGAAGCCTCATCGACAATAAAAATGGTGTTGGTATGTTTGTTTTGTTGCAAAATAAAAGAAACACCGCCACCCGAAGATTTTTTGGGAAAGTAAATTTTTTTGTGAATTGTAAAAGCGGGTTTGTTCGAATAATTCGCAATTACTTTGGCTGCTCGACCCGTTGGCGCCAGCAAAACATACTTTTTATTGATTTCAATTAAGTTATTAACTATCGTAGAAATAACGGTTGTTTTTCCAGTTCCTGCATAGCCTTTCAAAACAAAAATCGAGTTATTGTAATTGTCAGTCAGGAAAATAGCAATTTTTTGAAAAAATATATCCTGCTTATAAGTTGGTTTAAACGGGAATTTTTTCAGTAAAAGGCTATAAAACAAGGAGGAATCCATTTATGATAATTTGACTGCAAAGTAAGGAAAGAATTTCAATATCAATTACAATGGCAATGGCAATTTTCAATTGTTGGAATAGATTTATGTTATAGCAATTGATTTTTGTTATTTTCATTGAATTTGCCATTGCAATTGATTTTTGCTATTGCCATTGAAATTTTGTAAGTTTGCAACTATGTCCATTAACACTAACATTACCGATAAAAAATACAAAAAACTCTCGCTTCAGGTTTCCCTGACAGGGCTTTCATTTTGTGTTTTTGATACTTTAAATAATGTAATAGTTTCAGTAAAGGAAATTCATTTTGATACTTTTCGCAAAACCACCAAAATCGAAGAATTGTTTGCCGATGCTTTTAGGGACAACCCAGAATTAAAGGATTCTTATGATGAAATATTAGTCATTCACAACAACAATCTTTCGACTTTTGTACCAGAACCGCTTTTTGACGAGAATTTCTTGGGAAGTTATTTACAATACAATACGAAGGTTTTCGAGACCGATTTTTTTGCTTTTGACGAAATCACAAATTACCAAATGAACACGGTTTATATTCCATACGTGAATATCAATAATTTTTTTATTGACCAATTTGGCACTTTCAATTACAAGCACGCCAATAGTATTTTGGTAACCAAAATTTTAGATGCCTCCAAAAATAAGGACGATAAAAAAATGATTGTGAATTTCAATCCAGGTCATTTTGAGATTATTGTTGTT
>DMHA01000287.1:266-3144 GCA_003449615.1 Flavobacterium sp. | reverse complement strand
AAAATAGTTAAGTCATTTACAAAAGTTTCGTTATTTTCAATTTCGATTTTTAAAGGAGTTTGAATCCAAATTAAAGGAAAAATTTTAGTGTGATTTTTTTGCAAAACGAAAGTATCAAAACTAATGTCCTCTTCGTTACCAAAGTAAGTCTCAGAACATTTATGATTTAATTCTTTAATTGAATGATAAATTAATATTTCTTCGTTCATTTTAATCCCCAAATATTAACCTCCTGCATTGAACATATATAATCACCTTCCCATTTTGGGAATTTATCTATATTGTCACTCAAATAAGTGTACAAGCTAACATCACACCCTGAATTACACCCTTTAACATGGTTATAGAATGAAATTAAAGCGTTACTAATTTTAATATTATTATTAGTAGCGTTAAAATCATTACTACCTAAATTTCCAAAATTAACAGAATTGTGAGTTATATAATCTGCGTAGCAGTAATAAGTTAAGAATGAAAACTTTTTACTTACTGTTATAACATTATTAATTCCGCAATCATCTTTAATATAGGAAAATTCCCTTAATTCTAAAAGCCCTTTCCAATGCTTTTTATCACATTTTGAATAGTTACAACCACAACCACATTTGCTTTTAATTGAATCAGAAACATTGTCGTAAACAACGCCTAAAACAAGTTCTATAATGTGTTGTGGTGCATTTACTTTTAATTCACTATAACCAGTTTCAACATTAAAAATTAAATTCTCTAATAATTCAGAATACAAACAATATCCAAGTATATTTTCTAACATTTGCCGTTCCGTAGCAAAAATGCTTTCTAGAAAATGAACATTTTCTAAGCATTCATTTTGCGGTATGAAAACCTGACCTGTATATTGTTCGTAATTTGTAAACATTAATTAATTTCTTTTGCTACCTTTAATTTATCAACAAAAACTTTCAGCAAAACAATGCTAACCTCTACTTTTGCCCCTTTTTTATGAAATCCGAAATTTTCTGTAAATTCTATTTTTTTGATATCGTACATATCAATATAAGGAACATCTGTGATTTTTTCAGTTATAATCTTTTTGCCGTTTTTTTCAAAACTGATTATTTTTGATTTTTTTCCATTTTTCTCCCATTCTGCTTTAAAATCATTCAAAACCTCAATCGCAAGGTCTTTTATTGATTTCGTTTTTAATTTTTCTAATTCTCCCATTTATTTATTTTATTTTGTTAGGATTAAGCTGTAATTAATGTTTTTACATTAGTGAAAGTATCACGAATTAAATAAGCGTTTGCTTTTGTCGGCATATTATACGCAACAAAAATACCTATTTCATCAATGTTGATATTACGTTCTGTTGAAGTAGAATTGTCATCTAATACGACTGTACCAACTTTTTCAATCTGAATAATATCATTATGAATTGCAACCTTAACTGATGAGAAATCGCCTATTTTCAAATCGTCAATACCAAATGATTCTTCTTGAATTATTTGGATCTGATACATTCCTAGATAGATTCTATCATCAACTATTCTTATAGATCCGTTGTTATTGTTTTTGGTATGTCCATCTGTTGCTTTTTCACGTATTATTTCGGTATATTTACCTGGAGAAAGTCTTATAATAGGATTTTTCACACCCTTAATATATAAGTCTGCTACAATAGATGCAAGTGCGTCTACGTCATCAGGTGCAGTTGTGGTGTAGGTGTTTGCTGTTGGAGTAAAAGGTATCCCTTTTGTGTTTAAAAACGCATTTACTCTTTTAGGTATTTCCTCTAGCAATAGACGTCTTAGCGAAGTTTTGAAGTCATTATAAAGGTCTGCATACCAAAATTCTAGGTGCATAGAGTAGCAAAATAAAGTAACAATAAATTCGGCTTCACTTTCGACCATGTCTAGTGCATTTAATTTAGTGAAAGGTTTAATCTCGCATTCATCTGTAACTTGAAAATTAGCCGTATAATCATAACTAATAGTTGCTATTCTTGGTGCATTTAATTGTTCTACCATGACGAAATCTAAAATATTAGATGTTACTCTTGGAGTTTCGTAAGTACCTAAAATCTGCGTCATTATCTGTTGCCACAATGTAGGTACAATTCCTGTTGAACCAGCAGTAGGTAAAGTAGTTGAATTTACCGTATTAATTGTATGTACATTTAAGGAATTAAAGGCTTTAAATCTATTTTTTTCTCCAGCACGTGAAAAACGAGAATCGCCTTTGTAAGAATATTCCTCAGTATCTTCCGTCTTGCCTTTTTGAGCAACTTTGGCTAAAAACGATTTTATAATTGGATTTTCGAACGCAGTTAATAATACTTCATTTCTGCTTTGATTTTTGTTGCTTTCAATTTTACTTAAAGCATCTTCCAAACGCTCGATGTCTTTTTTCAAAATTGAAACATCTGGATTTGTTTTAATTTGTGTTTTTAAATTTTCAATTTCTTGATGTACTAATTTTGAAGCGTTTTCGTCTGCAGTTTTTTTGCTTTCTAAAATTAGTTCAACTTGCTCCTTAGTTAATTCTTTGATTAACTCTTTAGCTTTTAACTCTTTTTCTTGGTCTGTCATTTTATATAGTTTTAATGATTTTAATTTAATACTGGAGTGATTTTATTTGAGCCAAAAATGACACTCGAACCCTCACTTTTTATGTTTGCTTTTGATACTATCCAATAAACCTCATCAGATAATGCTATTTCTGGATTTGCCATTTGTTTTAAAAATTTTTCAAATAAATAATTTTCTTCAACAAATAATTCTGAATCTGATTTTAAAGCCATTTGAATACCTACGTAAGACATTCTAATAGAATGTTGTTTAACCAATCCTTTTAAATACCTTTCGTACATTAAAGAATTAATTTCTTGTTTAATTTCAGCATCGAAAACTAAGAGTTGCGT
>DMHA01000287.1:0-210 GCA_003449615.1 Flavobacterium sp. | reverse complement strand
CTAAACTTCTAAATGATACTATTTTTGTTGAAATGTTAATACTTTCCGGATATGCAATAACTTCTTTGTGGTTTAGCTCATGATTATTTACTAAATATATTTTTCCTTGAACTTCTGGAATTGAATCGTCCCAAATACCTTTTATATGCAAATCCTGATGAGAATCTAAGTAATTAGTTGAATTTATTGCTAATTTTTTAGACAAAATGT
>DMHA01000381.1 GCA_003449615.1 Flavobacterium sp. | reverse complement strand
TTTAAGAGTTTTGAAGATTGAAATCTAAAATCTAAAATCTAAAATCTAAAATCTAAAATCTAAAATTATTCAATAGTGTAATCTCTAACATCGACTTCGCTCAAAGAGAAAAAACCCAAAGCATAATTGTTGATATTAGTTTGATTGACAATATTACCTCGAACAGTTGCTGGAGGTGTTTGAAATGGACTTCCACCACCTGAACTATTTGAAATAGAAATAATTTTGTTCATATATTCATAATAAGATTTCGAAATGCCATAATGCGTTATTGCGATTTTAGTGCCTTGTTTCAGGTCTTCGTCGCTAAATTGCCAGGAATTTAGATTACCGTTGGTAAACTCATCTTTTATAATGCTATAAATTGGAGATTTAAAAATGTCTGGAAAGAACTTTGCCATATAGAAATTTTTGTCCAAAGGATCTTGGAATGAAACTTGAATTTCGTAGTCTTTTCCTGAAAAACCTCCTTCCTTATTTGATGTAATAGCCTCAATTGGGGTTACTGATTGCATTATTTCGGTAGCAATATATGTTTCTCCTTCATAAGTAACTGTTAATGTGTAGGTTTCGCCAAGCACAGGTTTGAAAGTATCACAAACATATTCGCCAGTATTCGGAATTTCTACAAATGTATAATTGAAGTTTTGGGTATCTTTTACAGCAACATTTGCTCCAGAAACTTTCGGAATCACATTACTGTAAAAACCAGTTGTGGTGGATAAAATTATTTTTTGTTCGTTACCAATAGTTCCCTTTTGCCAATTGATGGCTGCGTCTATAACCAATCTTGGTGGGGCTGTATCCAAATCGACATTGATTACTTCTTCGCAACTTTGGAAGAATATTGATACAATAATTAGTAAAATATATTTGGTGGTATTCATAATTTTAGAATTTGAAATTATAACTAACAGATGGAACTGCTCCAAAAATGGACAATTTAACCGCTTCATTTTCGCCTATAACTCGATTTTCTCGGAAGCTGATTGAGGCCGCATTTTTCCGATTGTAAATATTGTAAACGCTAAACACCCATTCGCCTTGCCAGCCTTTTATTTTGTTGGGTTTAGGGGTATAGGTTGCCGATAAATCTAAGTGATGATACAAAGGCAGGTTGTTTTCGTTTCTTCCACTATAACTAGGTATAACGATTCCTTGATATTCATATTGACCATTCGGAAAAGTTACGGGTTGCCCTGATTGAAGTATAAAATTACCACTTAATACCCACTTAGGATTCAAACTATAATTGGCAGTTACGGCTAGATTATGCAATTTGTGAAAACCTGTTTTGTACCAATTTCCATTATTAATTCCTAGTTCGTTGGGTGTTCTGCCAGGAGTTTGTTGCTCTGAATTGGATAAAGTATAGGCCACCCAACCATTGAGTTTTCCGGTATTTTTACGAACTAAAAGTTCAAGGCCATAAGCTCTCAACTGTCCGTTAAGCACTATTTGTTCGATGGCTTTGTTGGCAATTAAATCGGCACCATCAATGTAATCTATTCTGTTTTTAATTTTTTTGTAAAAACTTTCAACTTCCAATGAATACTTATCATCACTGAAATTTCTAAAATAACCAACTGCCACTTGGTCAGCAATTTGGGGTTGAATGTATTGGTCGCTTGGGGTCCAAATATCCAGCGGAGTTGGAGAGGCAGTGTTCGAAATCAATTGCAGATATTGCACCATTCGATTATAGCTTGCTTTTACTGAAGATTTTTCATCTAAAATATAGGAACTTGAAAAACGAGGTTCTAAATTTGAAAAGGAAGTAATTACCTCATTTTTGCTGTATGTTTTGGTGCCAATGGGAATACCTTTTTCGTATATTTTGAGTTGGTCATTGAATGTTACCGCTAAATTGTCCTCATATAAATTGATGGTAGAAGCCCCTAATCTGTAAAACATACTCAAACGCAAACCATACAAAAAGGATAATTTTGGTGTGGCTTGATGTTCTGCTTCTAGATAAAAGGAAGGTTCAAAAGCATTTTTTTTGTCTAATTGATCGAAATTTATTTCAGATTTTTCATCAATTGGTTCAATTGTTCCAGGATTGAATTGGTAATAAATAGAATTTAAACCAAAATCTAGTTTTATTTTGTCATTCAAATAGTATTTTAAATCATATTTCAAATTGAAATTCTTAATGCTTGATTGCCAATTAAAACCAACCGACGAAAGCGTTAAACCATAATAATAATCACTAAAAATAGCCGATACATTTGAAAATAATTTATCTGAAAACAAATGATTCCACCTTAGATTGAAGGTGCTGTTTCCGTAAGTGTTTTCAAACTGTTCGTTGATATTAAAAAAATCCCTTCCAAAATAACTGGAAATATACAAACTATTGTTATCGTTCAATTTGTAATTTAATTTGGCATTTAAATCATAAAACGAAGCCGAATTATTGTTGTCTGTCAATTTTAAAAACAAATGAGCATAAGATGTTCGACCCCCAATAAGAAAAGAACCTTTGTCTTTCACAATGGGACCTTCGGCTAATAATCGACTGGAAATCAGACCGATTCCACCGTTCAAATGAAAGGAATTGCTGTTTCCTTCTTTTTGGTAAATATCTAAAACCGATGAGGCTCTGCCACCATAACGTGCAGGAATTCCGCCTTTGTACAATTTTAAATCCTTGATTGCATCGGGATTGAAAACAGAGAAAAAGCCAAAAACGTGCGAGGAATTGAAAATAGTTGCTTCGTCTAATAAAATTAAATTTTGATCGGCTCCACCACCACGAACATTAAAACCAGATTGTCCTTCGCCTGCATTGGTAACCCCTGGAAGCAATAAAATAGATTTTAAAATATCGGTTTCTCCCAAAACAACAGGCATTTTTTTGATGGTGGTCATCGTGAGTTTGTTCACACTCATTTCGGGCGTTTTGATGTTGGTGGTTTTTTTATTGCTGGTAACTACAACTTCTTTTAATTGTTGTTCGATAGTTTGAAGTTTGAAACTTTTTTTGGTGTTTTGCAACAATTCAATTTTTTCTTCAATGGTTTGAAAACCCAAATAATTGATTAGCAAAGTGTAGTTTCCTTTGGGCAAGGTTATAGAATAAAACCCGTATTCATTGGTTGTAACGCCTGTTTTTAATTCAAGTATAGATACGTTTGCACCAATTAAGGTTTCGTTATTGTTATTGTCAGAAATAGTGCCGCTGATAGTAAATTTTTGTTTGTTTGGTTCAGTAATTTCCTGAGAAAATAAAGAAAATGTCGTTAAAAAAAACAAGAAAATACAAATGATTTTATTGGAGTTCATACTAAAATTTTAAATGACAAATTTCGTTAATTTATAATCATCTTTTTTTTAACAACTGTTAAAGTTTTATAAATTAAAAAAAGACAACCATTTCGAGTTGTCTTTTAAAATAGAATAAATAAATAATGTCGTTTTAAGCGATTTTTGCTAAAATAGCATTGAATGTTTCACTTGGACGCATAGCCTTGCTTGTCAATTCAGGATTGGGTTGGTAGTAGCCACCAATGTTTTGGGGTTTCCCTTGTGAGCCAATCAATTCGGCATTGATTTTGGTTTCATTTGCAAAAAATTCAGCAGCAATCGGAGCAAATATTGCTTTTAGTTCGGCGTCTTTGTCTTGTTTTCCTAAAGCTTCTGCCCAATACATAGCCAAGTAAAAGTGAGAACC
>DMHA01000016.1 GCA_003449615.1 Flavobacterium sp. | reverse complement strand
ACTATAGCTGCGCACGGAGAAAACAAGGAAAAATATCTAATTAAGAATGGAAATAGTGGCAACGGTAAATTCAGCATTAGTATGGCGTCCACTATGGATATGGCCATCATTCGAGAACTTTTTGTAAATAGTATTAAAACACTTGAGATTTTGAACACTGAGCCAGAGTTAAAAGTAAATTTGCAAAACGCCTTGAATAAACTTTATGCACCTCGCATTGGAAAACACGGCCAATTACAGGAATGGTATAAGGATTGGGATAATGTTGCCGACGATCATCGTCATGTTTCTAATCTTTACGGTTTACATCCCGGAAACTCTATTCAGCTGCGTGAAACACCTTTATTAGCTGAAGCGGCAAAAAAATCACTTCTATATAGAGGCGATGGCGAAACGGGCTGGTCAAAGGCTTGGAAGGTCAATTTCTGGGCTCGTTTAGAAGATGGTGAACGTTCTTATAAATTATTACGGGAATTATTCAACCCTGTGGATGTTCGAAAACCAGTCGATAAATCAACTGTTATCGGTAACCAAGCAGGATTGTTTATTAACTTGTTGAACGGCCCTCCGTTTCAGATTGATGGAAATTTTGGAGGAGCTTCGGGAATTGCAGAAATGCTGCTGCAAAGTCATTCAAATGCTATTCATCTTTTACCCGCTCTGCCAGAAGTCTGGAGTAAAGGGGAACTAAAAGGTTTTAGAACAAAAGGTGGATTTATAATTGATATGACCTGGGACAAAAGTAAGATTACTTCTCTTCAAATTAAATCAACCATTGGGGGTAATTGCCGTATTCGGGTGAATAACCCTTTGGCAGAAACTTCAAAGTTAAAATTGGCAAGTGGTCAGAATCCAAATATTTTATTTGATAACCTCGGTTTAGTTAATCCGGTTATTTCTGAAGAACTGAAAGGAGGAGCTCAGCCCGTTGCCGTTTCTAAAGTATATGAATATGATATTCCTACAGAAAGTGGTGAGACGATTAAAATCCTATAAAAAATAGCAACACAACAACAGACTTGTTATTTGGCAAGTAAACTAGAGTTCTTCTTTCGGTTTAAAGAGACTCCCTATTTATAAAATTAAAAGGTACTTTAATTTTACCTTTTTTCTTGTTTAAAATCATGTTAGTGGCTGTTTCTCCCATAATTTTAAAATCGGTAGATATTACGGTAATACCCAATAGTTCTTTGAGTGGTGTGTCATTATAAGAAATAATACCAATGTCACTTCCTAATTTATATTCATTTTCTCTAACTTGTTTTACTAAACTAACTAAATCAGATTCTTCAATAGTAATAAATAAATCTCCTTTTTTCAAAATCATGTCTTCATATATTTCAGTCAAAATTTCAAAATCTAAATCATATTCCGAACAAAAATTTCTAAAACCATGCAAAATACGTCGCGGATAAGGATACACTGATTTGTCAGGATATATGAGCATAATCTTTTTATATTTCTTTATTTGCAGTAAGCACTGCTTGAGTGCGTCGTATATGTCATTCTCAAAATCTTGATAAATTGCTATAAAATCACCTTTAGTCTCTAGTTTAATATTATCCAAGACAACAAGTTTTTCTCTTGGTATTTCATCTATTGCTTTAAGAACATCATCTGTATAGCTTACATGTTTGAGATCAATTGTTTTAAAGTGCGGCATAATTACATAATAATCATACGCCAACTTGTTCTTGTCTAACAAATCTAAAAACAAAGTTTCATCACAATGGTATATTTGTAAATCGGTTCGAGAATTGACACCAATAGAATTGACAAATGCATTATGCACTTGCATTTTATAAGTGCTCAATTTATTCATCAAAAACAAAATATTTATTTTAGAAACTAGTTTTGTTTCAGTAATATAAAATCCTTTTCCCCTGATTGCAGTAATTATTTTTCGCTCCTTCAAAATACTGTAGGCTTTTTCAACAGTATCACGTGACAAATAAAACTCCTCGCTAAAACTATTTATCGATGGAATCTTTTGGTCAATTTTGAGCTTGCCATCTGTAATGTTTTGAATTATAGAATCAACGATTTGTTTATACTTGGGAACCCTAGAGTTTTCATTGATCTTTATAAGTTTTAATATTTGCATAAAATTATAACTAGGTTAGAGTAATAATAAATATATTTTCAATTGTATTAAAAATCAAATTTGAAAACAAGTATATAAAGTTATAATTTTTTCAACAGCTAATGAAGAAAAATGCAATAAATAATTTAATTAATTTAGGAAATGATACTGAATAGGCATAATTATAGTTTATCAAATGATTAGAAATAGATTTTAGGTTATATTTTGAGCCAAAATATCTTATCTGAAATCAAAATTTTCATAAAATTGGGATAACTAATACTTGCTCAATTTTGCCAGATGCATCAATTCTTCTAATTTTTCGACCATATTATAGCTACCACAAAAGAAAGGAGCTCTTTCATGCAATGCAGTTGGCTGAATTTCCATAATTCTAGAAAAACCATCAGAGGCTTTTCCACCCGCTTGTTCGGCAATAAACGCCATTGGATTACATTCATAGAGTAAACGTAATTTTCCTTTTGGAGCTTTAGAACTTGTTGGATACAAATAAATGCCTCCTTTTATCATATTTCTATGAATATCCGAAGCCAAACTTCCAATGTATCTTGATGTATAAGGTCTATCTTCCTCTTCCGTTTGACAATATTTGATATAATCTTTGACTCCTTGCGGGAAATGAATATAATTTCCTTCATTTACAGAATATATGGAACCATCAACAGGGAATTTCATTTTGGGATGTGATAAATAAAAAGTACCAATAGCTGGATTTAAAGTAAATCCATTTACTCCGTGGCCTGTTGTATATACCAGCATTGTAGATGTGCCATAAATAACATATCCTGCTGCAACTTGATTGATTCCAGGTTGCAAAAAATCTTCGAGTGTAACAGGTGTTCCCACTGGTGTTACTCTCCTGTAAACTGAAAAAATTGTTCCAACTGACACATTTACTTCTATATTTGACGATCCATCCAAAGGATCCATCAAAACTACATATTTATTATTGTTGCTGTTATCACTTCCTTCTACGGTAATAAAATCATCATTTTCTTCAGAGGCAATGCCACAAACAATTTCTCGATTTATGAGCGTTTGAATAAAAATTTCATTGGCATATACATCTAATTTTTGCTGATCTTCCCCTTGAATATTTTTCTCTCCAACGGCTCCAACAATATCAACCAATCCCGCTTTATTCACTTTATAGCTAACTACCTTTGCGGCTAATCGAATAGAGTTAAAAATTCGAGATAATTCTCCAGAAGAATACTGAAAATCTTTTTGGTTTTCGATAATAAATTCCCCGAGTGTTTTGTTACTTTCTTCCATTGTGAATTATTTTAGTAAATTAATTATTAGATAAAATGCCTAGTTCAACAAACCATTGAAATTTATTCCAAAATAAAGACCATTAATCCTCTTGCTCCATGAGCACCTAAAACTAATGATTGCTCAATATCAGCGGTTTTAGACGGACCTGCAATAAAAGTTCCAAATCCGTATTCTTGGTCGCCTATACAATCATAAGCTTGATGCATAGTTGCTACAATATCGTTTTTATTGACAATGATAGCTAAATATTGTGGGATGAATGTAGCAACACGCTGACCTAAAATAGCGTCAGTAACCCACAGTGCCGAGTTTTCTGCTACTCCAAAATGCGCTTTCACGATAGTTAGTTCGACATCTTTCAAAGTATGTGGGTCGTCATTGAACCAATCTGTCACAGCAATTTCGGCCAATTCAGGTAGAGTTGTAATTATTCGTTTTTTAATATCATAATTATTCTTGATAAAGTCAATTATAGCATCATAATTTTTAACTTCCACAAAATCGCCACCAATACTTTTCAAAACTGTTTTGTACTTTTCGACAATATCAAATGTGTCCAATCCTAAAAAAGTTAGACTAGGCAATTCACTTACCACTGAAGGTTGGTTTTGTTTAATTTTTTCTAAAATGCTTGCTCTACTACTCATTTTCTTTTTCCTTAAATTCTTTGCCGTTTTTTGCATACCATTCTCTAAAGGATTCTTCTGGCGGAGCAGGCATTTCCCTTTGTTTATACCAAGCATTGATGTTATTATTAACTAGAAAAGGCAAGTATTTAATAACGAATCTTCCCGCTTTTCCTGCAAAATTAAATATAGTAGCACTCGAAAGAACAGCTGCCATACCTTTCAAAGCAATGGTTTTTGTTGTTGGTGTATATCCCTCTTTTACCAATACTTGACGCCATTTATACAATTGGTCGTGAATGTCAATTTTCACGGGGCAAACGTTGGTACAAGAACCACAAAGCGTGCTGGCGAAAGGCAAATCGGCATTTTTTTTCATATCGAGATTTGGCGCTAATATGGAACCAATTGGCCCAACAATCGCAGTATGGTAACTGTGACCGCCACTTCTTCTGTAAACGGGACAAGTATTCATACAAGCTGCACAACGAATACATTTTAATGAATTTCTAAAATCGGGTCTTCCTAATTGTGTAGATCTGCCGTTATCTACAATAACGATGTGCATTTCTTGACCGTCTCTTGGTTTTTTGAAATGACTGGAAAAGGTGGTAATAGGCTGTCCTGTTGCGCTTCTAGCTAGCAATCTAAGAAAAACACTCAAGTGTTTTCGTTTAGGTATTATTTTTTCAAAACCCATACTGGCAATATGCACATCGGCAAGGTGAACGCCCATATCGGCATTACCTTCATTGGTACACACCACAATTTCTCCTGTTTCGGCAATAGCAAAATTGACTCCAGTTAGTGCAACTTTTCTGGTAAGAAATTTGTCTCTTAGATGCAATCTCGCTGCTTCTGTCAAATATTTAGGGTCATTGTTGCCTTTTTCGGTTCCAAGATGTTCGTGAAAAGTTTCACTTACATCTGCTTTTTTCAAGTGAATGGCAGGCAAAACGATATGACTGGGGGGTTCATTTCTGAGTTGAACGATTCGTTCGCCCAAGTCGGTGTCTATAACGTCGATTCCTTTTTGGGCTAAATAGTCATTCAAATGGCATTCTTCAGTGAGCATCGATTTTGACTTGACCATCTGCTTCACGCCGTGTTTTTCTATAATGGAATGTACAATTTTGTTATGCTCTTCACCGTCTGCTGCCCAATGTACAATGATTCCGTTTTTTAGGGCATTAGCCTCGAATTCAATCAAATAATTATTTATATCCGAAAGAACATTGTTTTTTATTTGCGAAGCTGTTTCCCTTAATAATTCCCATTCTGGAATTTGATGTGCTGCTTTATCTCTTTTCTCGCGAACAAACCAAAGCGTTTCATCGTGCCAATCGACCCTTTTTCCATCTTTATTGAAAATAGTGGCTGCATCGCTATGTGATAAAGTATTTTTCATACCGAATTAGGATTTAGAATTTAATATTTCGGCAATATGAATCGTTTTTATGGAACTATTTTGTCTTCTTAAAATCCCTTCTAAATGCATTAAACAAGACATATCGAAACCAGTGATATATTCAACTCCTTGTTCTTCGTGGTCTTTGATTCGGTCTTGTCCCATTTTTACCGAAACAGATTCTTCGGTAACACAAAAGGTTCCGCCAAAACCACAACATTCATCTTTTCTTTTCAATGAAACCAAATCTATTCCTTTGATTCCTTTTAATAATTGTTCGGGTTTGGAGAAAAAAGGAGCGTTTAATTCGCTCATTTGAGAAAGTTTTAATCCACGCTGTCCGTGACAACTTTGGTGTAAACCAACTCGGTGCGGAAAATTCCCCTCTATGGTTTCTATTTTTAAAATATCGGAAATAAACTCGGTTAGTTCAAAAACTGATTTTCTGATTTTCGAAGCCAATTCCTCGTTGTTTTCATCGTGCAAATGATCTTTAACGTGCAAAACGCAACTTCCCGAGGGACAAACGATATAATCAAATTCAGCAAAATTGGCAACAAAATTAGCATCGCAACCTTTGGTCAAGTGTTCGTATCCACTATTAGCCATTGGCTGTCCACAGCAGGTTTGTTTCATTGGAAAACGGACATCGCAACCTAATTTTTGTAATAATTCGTAGGTAGAAATACCCACTTTTGGATAAAACTGGTCTACATAACAAGGGATAAAAAGTCCAATTTTCATCTGTTTATATTATTTGTTTTTTAATGAAAGACCTGTCTGCCGACAGGCAGGTGGAACGCCAATAACAATTTTCCTGTTTGTCAAGGACTATTGTCGTAGGCATTTCATCTTAGTTTTTATAAAATTTTAAATCAATCAAATCGTTGGGAATCGGGTTTGTATTCCAGTTTTTATGAATGGCTAATGCAGCACCCAGCGCACTTGCTTGCGCCATTGAAGCGGCATAAACTTCCATTTCAGGAAATGCTTGTGCCAATAAATTCATAAAGATAGGGTTTTTGCTAAAGCCCCCATCAACAAATATTTTTTTGACTGGACTATTATGAATTACTAATTCCGTCGAAAGTATTTGCTGTTCAACAATATCCAGCATTAATTGATGATAGGCCGCTTCGTAACTTTCAAAATCATCCAGATTTCTCAGTTCGAAGGCAAATTTTTGGAGGGTTTTGGATTTGTCTGGACTGGGAGAATTCCATTTAAGGTTATCATATCTTAGTTTAGATATAATGTCTTTATTGTAAACTATTTTTTTATAGGTGTCTACTGGCAATTTATAATGACTTGCCAATCTTTTAGTTTGTATTTCGTGCTCGTTGCCGGCAAATAAACGGGCTGCTTTTACTGGTTTTTCTTTGTATTGCAAATAGCACAAGCAATCCTTTTGAAGTTCCTCATAAGTCAAAAGCGTATCGTTGAATGGATTTAGGGAAATACTCCAAGTTCCAGTAGATAACAATACGAAAGGTTCTGAGAAGTTGATGGTGTAAGGAATAATCGCCGAAGAACTGTCGTGTAATCCAACGCCAACCACAATGTTATCTTCAATTTTTATTGTGTTTTCGCCATATTGAATTGATGGAATTTTAGCTTTAATACTTTCTTTTTTCAACCATTTGTGATACTTCATCTTTTTAAAATTCCAAAGATTGGTATGACAACCTATGCTTGTAATATCAGCAAAATATTGACCTGTAAAAAGTGAACTCAAATATTGTGGCAGGTGCAAACAATATTTTACTTTGTCAAACAAAGTTGGATTTTCTTCCTTTAAACGGTAAATTTGCATTCCTGAATTTAAACTTCCTAAAACTGGAGAAGCCGTTTTTACGGAAAACTTTTCTTCTCCTTTATATTTAGTATAAAACTCTTTTTTGAGAACTTCAGGATATGATTTTAGATAATTGTAGAGCGGTGTCAATGGTTTTCCATCTTCATCCACATATACGAAACTGGCTCCGTAAGAGCTAAAATTAATCGCTTTTAAAACATATTGGGATAACGATTTTATTTCTTTTAACCTATCATTTATCCAGTTTTCAAGAGCTTTAATATCTTCGCAAGGAAAACCATCTTCATCTGCTATCTCTGGAAAATTCACAGAATTCTCCCAAACAATCTGATAGTTTTCGTTGAAAAGAAAGACTTTTTTGTTTGTTTTACCAATATCAAAAACAGCTACTACATTCATTGTTGATAATTTTTTTAACACAGATTTCACAAATTTACACAAATTAATTACGGATACGAATCATAGAATCAAATTGTAAAGTATTTTACTTAGACATAGCAAAATGTTTTTCAAGCCTTTGCCATTTAATCTTTAAAAATCTGTGCTTATTTGTGAAATCTGTGTCAGTTTTTTACAAGCCTGTAGCTACTGTTTTTAATCCTCTTTCGGCAATAAGACCTTTTCTAACTGCAAGGTCGCGGTACAATCCTACTGGATTTAAGGCTGCTCCTGAACGCAAACGAGCTTCGGCAACTAATGCACGAACATCAGTACGAAAAGCGTTTTGTAAAATTTCTTGCGCTTTTACAACGTCATTTTCTTCTTGTGCAATTTCTAATGCTTTTCTGTCCACTGAAAGTGCTTGCGCATAAGCCACCATAATCGCTTCTACAGATTGCAATAAGTCTTCCATTGGGTCTTTTACGTTGTGCGATGCATCGATCATCCATCCTAAATCTGTGGCGTGATTCATTCCTCTGGCGTCCATTCCTTCAACTAATTCGTTGAAAATCAAGAATAATTGATACGGTTTCAAAGCGCCAGCAGTTAAATCGTCATCACCGTATTTCGAATCATTGAAGTGGAATCCACCCAATTTTTCTTCCATTAGCAACAAAGAAACGATTTGCTCGATGTTGGCATTTGGTAAATGGTGTCCTAAATCTACCAAAGTTAAAGCTTTATCGCCTAATTTTTTTACATAAGAATAAGATTGTCCCCAATCGGCAACTGTTGTCGAGTAGAAGTTAGGTTCGGCACATTTGTATTCTAAATATAATTTCCAGTTGGCTGGCAATGCAGCATAAATTTCTTCTAAACTTTCCAAAGTGTTTTGATACGCTTTACGGAAATTTAATTGTCCTGGAAAACAAGAACCATCGGCAAGCCAAACAGTTAATGCCGTTGAACCCAATTCAATACCTTGTTGGATTACTTCGATATTATGAGCAATAGCTTGTTTACGAACCGCTTTATTTACGTTTTGTAATGAACCAAATTTATAAGAATGTTCTTGATCGGCTTGGTTTTGAAAAGTGTTTGAATTCACCGCATCAAATTTCAATCCGTGTTGGGCTGCCAAAGCTTTAATGGCATTACGATCCGTTGGGATATCCCAAGGAATATGCAAAGAGATGGCTCCAGAAGCTTTGTTCAGCGCGTGTAACAAACCTACATCTTCAATTTTTTCTTCTAATGAGCGAGGTTCTCCACCACCTGGAAAACGTCCGAAACGAGTTCCTCCTGTTCCTAAAGCCCAAGATGGAATTGCGATTTGGAAATCAATTAATTTTTTGATAATACTTTCGGTTTCAGCAATTTCTGAGGCTGTAAAAACCAATTTATTTTTATGAGATTTAATTAAATCTTCATTGTGTTTTGCTATTTTGTTAGAATCGATTAACATAGTGTTTTTTTTTTGTAAAGTTAAATTAAATTTATTTTTAAAATAGGCTAGGTAAATTTAGTTTTGATGGTTGCTTTTTAAAGTCTTTCTTCCTTTTTTTCAGATAAATCGAACGTTTAATATATCAAATAATCCCCTCCAAAGGATTGTTATTATCTGTAAAAGCCCATAGCTACACCACCGTCAACATTCAAGGCGTTTCCTGTTGATTTATTCAACAATCCGCCTACAAATGCGAAACAAGCATTGGCAATATCATCTGGCAATATAATTTCATTTAATAAGGTACGTTTTGCATAATAAGCAGGCAATTCTGCTACTGTAATGCCATACGCTTTAGCGCGACCTTCTGCCCAACCCCCTGACCAAATATTAGAATCAGAGATTACAGCATCGGGATTTACAGTATTGACACGAATTTTGTCAGCTCCTAATTCGGCAGCCATCAAACGTGTCAAGTGTGCTTGAGCTGCTTTGGCCGAACCATAACCAGGGTTATTTGGACCTGCAACTACTGCGTTTTTAGAAACAATGTTTACTAAATCTCCACCGAAACCTTGTTTGCGCATTACTTCAACTCCGGCTTTAGAAACAATAAATTGTCCTTTTACCAAAATGTCATACAATCTATCCCACTCTTCTAAAGTATGTTCTGCAATAGATTTTGAAATACTGATTCCCGCATTATTGATGACAATATCCACACCTCCAAAGGCTAAGCAAGCAGCATCCAAAGCCAACTCCGTGCTTTTTTCATCCGTCACATTCAATAAAGTGCTAGAAACAGCATCTTTACCAAAAGCCTTGGTGAAATCAGCAGTTGCAGTTTCTAAACGTTCCACATTAATATCATTAATGATAACACAAGCGCCTTCTTCTGCAAATTTTTTGGCAATAGCTTTTCCAATACCACCTGCAGAACCTGTAATCAAGGCGATACGTCCTGACAAGGCTTTCGGTTTAGGCATACGTTGCAACTTCGCTTCTTCCAATAACCAATATTCAATATCGAAAGCTTCTTGACGAGGTAATGACGTATATTCAGAAACGGCTTCGGCTCCTTTCATTACGTTTACGGCATTCACATAATATTCTGATGCTAAACGAGCCATCGTTTTGTCTTTTGCGAAAGTAAACATTCCTACTCCTGGATATAAAATCACCACAGGATTCGGATCACGCATCGCTGGTGAGTTTGATTTTTTGCAAGTATTATGGTATTCTTTGTACATTTCTCTGTAAGCCTCAAAAGCAGGTGTCAATTTTGCTTTGATAGCTTCCACATCTGACAAATCTTCGTTTGGGTCTAATTCTAAAACCAAAGGACTGATTTTGGTACGCAAGAAATGATCAGGACAAGAAGTTCCAAGAGGAGCCAATTTATCTAAATCATTGGAGTTGATAAATTCCATTACTCTGGCATCATCCGTGTAATGACCAATCATTTTGCGCTCTGATGAACAGAAACCACGCAAAATTGGAGCTACTTTTGCTGCTTTCAATTTACGGGCATCTTCTGGAAGACTTTCAATTTTTTGACCTCCAAAAATAGCACGTTTTTTTCCATAATTGCTTTCCAGGTATTCCGCACATTTTTCGATTACCTCTAATGTGTTGATATAACTTTCGTAAGAGGTATCGCCCCAAGTAAACAAACCGTGAGAACCCAACATTACACCTTTCAGTTTTTTTCCTTTTGCCTCAGCTTCTTGAAGACAAGCACGCATTTGCAATCCCAAATCAAAACCTGGACGTTGCCATCCTACCCAACCAATTTCTCCGTTGAATAATTCTTCTGTGATTTTTGCTCCATCTTTAGCAGCGGCAATTGCAATGGCAGCATCTGGATGTAAATGATCGATGTGTTTGAAAGGTAAAAAACCGTGTAATGGTGTGTCGATTGAAGGTGCTTTTGAAGCTAAATCGAAAATACAGTGGTTGAATAATTCGACCATTTCGTCTTCAAATTCAATTCCTCTATACACATTTTCAAGGTTTAATAATCTTTCTAAATAAAGTGCCGCACAACCTGATTTTGTCAATGTTCCGATGTCGCCACCAGAACCCTTGATCCACATTACTTCAGAGTCTGCTCCAGTCAATGGGTCTTTATCCGTAATTTTTGCGGAAGTGTTTCCACCTCCATAGTTGGTTAATCTTAAATCGGCTCCTAATAAATTAGAACGATAAATAAAAAGAGCCACTTCATCTCCTGCTAGTGCTGCTGCTTTTGCATCATCCCAAAGATAGCTTACGTGCTTAAAAGTCATATTGTTTCTGTTAGTGTTTGACATTAATATTTGATTAAAATGTTAGTTTGAATATATATTAAAGAGAATTCCCAATTCCGACAATAACAATTGAAGCTAGGATAAGACCAATTCCTATAAGAAATGTATTGAATGTCTTTTTGGATACTCCAGACCATTCTTTTAAATAAAATCCCCAAAAATTAGCCGTTAGAATAATGGTTGCCATGTGTAAAATCCAGGAACTGGCTCCGTTGCCCAATTTGCTTTCACCCATTCCATAGAAGAAAAATTGCAAAAACCACATGGTACCAGCAATTGCTGAAAAAGTTACATTCTTGGCAATTGGAGTTTTGGTATTAATGTAATCCCCAAAAGTTTTGTTTTTGAAATTAAGGTACATACACCATATAAAGTTGGTTGTCAATCCACCCCAAAGCAAAACAACATAAGTAACATTGTTTTGGAAAAGAAATTCACCTTGATCTGGATTTAAACCTTTCCAAGCTTCGTTGGCAACGTCTGCCATTGGTTTTCCGGCTTCAATTCCAAAATTGAAAAAAGAACTTAGTATCCCCGAAATAGTGGCAATAATTAATCCTTTTACTAAATTAAAATCTTTGTCTTTATCTTCATGACCTGTAGCAAAATCAGCTTCTTTGAGCATTCCTGCTCTTCCAGAAAATGCAATTCCAGCCAAACATACCAAAACACCAAAGAGAACTAATTGGCCACCTGTATTAGATATCATATCTGTAAAAGAAACTTTTCCCTCAACCGGATAAAAATTATAATAAATGGACGGTACTAATGCTCCAAAAGCAGAACAAAAACCTAAAGTTATGGAATTTCCTAATGACATACCTAAGTAGCGAACACCAAGTCCATAAGTTAATCCGCCAATCCCCCAGATTAAACCCATTGAATAGGTCACTGTTTTGATAGATGGTGCTGCCGCACTGATAATTTCGGTAAAACCTGGAACGGTTAAGTATGCCGCTAAAGGAGGGACAATCAACCAAGAGAAAAAACCTCCAATAATCCAGTAGCTTTCCCAAGCCCAATCTTTGACTTTTTTGTAAGGCATATAAAAACTGCCTGAGGAGAAACCTCCTATCGAGTGAAAAAGAATTCCGAGTAATGCTTGCATGTGGTTATAGTGATTTATGGTTAATGATTATGTTATCGCAAAATAAGAATGTTTCTACAACAAAACTATCTTGTACTATCCTTGTAAAAATGTTTTTTTTTATACAATAAATATAGAATGAAAAATTTGTAAAGTAATATTTCAAATCAATTCGTTCTCTAGCTAAGTATTTTGTATTTTTAGTAAAATTATAGGTAACATTATTCTTTCCTATCCTGTACTATGGGGTAAATTATTAGTTAACCCGTTGGGTGTAATTAAATTATTTGTGTTTTGATGTTATTTATTGGTCTCTCAAAAAAAATTTATTGTATTCAGCCTGAAAAAAAATGACTTCGTATTTCGTCAGCTCGAGTGTTTCTTAAAAAATGCGGCAGCTTTTTTTAAGAAAATGCCTGTCTGCCACAGGCAGGTATCGAGAACACGATACCTTCTGGCTTCTCGATACAATTTAGAGCATTAAAGCTGTCGCATTAATGTTCTAAATCACTCGCGAAGTGACGTTTATAACGACATTAATTTGAGTGGCTGAATAGTACCAATTAATGAATTGTACCAAAGTTAAAGCTGTTATTATTGCTAAAATTCGTGTTCTAAATCCTTGAAAAGATTTCGCATAATTTCGTCTAATCATAAATTGTTCACAATTAATTGAGAGAATAATGTTTCTATTCTTTTTCTGGATTTTCTAAAGATATAAGGTTGTGGCATATAGTCTTTTTGATTTGTTCTTTTTGATGTTTCCAATTTGATATTTGCTGTTTGAAATAAATCCAACTGAATTGATTCAGATAAATAGCCTCTATCTCCAAGCACCACACAATCAGACATTTTTTGTTTTCTTCCGACACCAGATTTAAACTCTAATTCACAATTCAAAGAACTTATAACTTCTAAAACTCTTTAATAATTTTTTACTATATTTGACATAAATATTGGTTTGTTTAGCGATTTCAAGATACTGAATTTCAGCATCTTGACTAATATTTATACTGTTTATTTTACTTTAAATAATTACACCAAACGGGTTAATTCCTAAAATTTAATCCGTTTCTCATATCCTCACAATCATTAGGTAACAAAAGATCAGTGTAATAGTCAAGCTCGAACCCCCAAAGTTAATCAACACCAATTGCCACTCTAAAAAAGTTATAGTTTATTGTAACTCGACACTTTAGAATGCAAATATAGTTCGGCAAGAAATTAGGGTAAAAACCATCAAACCATTTTAGAAATAGAATTGATTTTAATGCTGGGGTGAATCGTGACGCTCGCCTAGCTGTGGGAGCTGGTGAAGATAAACTACCTTTTTTATGGTTTTTTTAACTCTTTCTTTAAATATTTTAGAAGGATGGTTGTTCAATTGGATTTTTTTTCTAATTTTATAATCAAATTAAATTATTTATTATGACAGTAAATCAAATATTGGCAGTAAAAGGAAAAGAAGTCTATTCAGTACTGCCATCAATCACAGTATATGAAGCTTTGGTTAGCATGAGCGAAAAAAATATCGGAGCAATTCTGGTAGTAGAAAACCAAGTTTTGAAAGGCATTTTATCCGAAAGAGATTATGCTCGAAAAATTGCTTTGAAAGATAAATCCTCGAAAGAAACATTGGTTCACGAAATTATGGCAAGCAATGTTATTACTATAAAACCCAGTGACGATTTGGATTATTGCATGGAATTGATGTACACCAAAAAGATTAGGCACTTACCTGTTTTAGAGAATGAAACTATTATTGGAATTATATCCATTGGTGATGTTGTGAAATCCATAATTGATATACAAAAAGAAACAATCCAGTATTTAGATTCTTATATCAGCGGAAAGTCATAACTTATTGTCATAAAATTATAGAAATAGCTGCAAAATTTGCAGCTATTTTTTTTAACAGAAGAGTGTTTTTTTGTATAAAAATCAAGGACAGAAAACTGTTCTATTTAATTCAAGTCTGTTATCTTTGTATAATAGAATTAAATTGAACAAAATGGATAAAAGTAGCAAACGATTAGAAGCATTATTGTATCATGCCAAACCAACACCTGGAAAAATTCAGGTTGTACCCACCAAGAAACATGCCACCCAAAGAGATCTTTCTTTGGCCTACTCTCCTGGAGTTGCAGAACCTTGTTTAGAAATAGCCAAAGACATCAACAATGTCTATAAATACACCTCAAAAGGCAATCTTGTTGCCGTAATCTCAAACGGAACTGCAGTTTTAGGTCTCGGGGATATTGGTCCCGAAGCTTCAAAACCCGTAATGGAAGGAAAAGGATTATTATTCAAAATCTTTGCAGGAATAGATGTTTTCGATATAGAAGTAGGCACTAAAGATGTCGAAGAATTCATTCAAACAGTCAAAAACATTGCACCCACTTTTGGGGGAATCAATCTAGAAGACATCAAAGCACCCGAATCATTCGAAATAGAAAGAAGATTGGTCGAAGAATTGAATATTCCGGTAATGCACGACGATCAACATGGAACAGCAATAATCTCGTCGGCGGCATTAATAAATGCAGTAGAATTGGCTGGAAAGAAAACCGAAGATTTAAAAATGGTAGTTTCAGGAGCGGGTTCAGCTGCTTTGGCTTGTGCCAATATGTATGTTTTACTTGGACTTAAAATTGAAAATATTTTAATGTTCAATAGTAAAGGAGTTTTAACAAAAGACAACCCTGCCCTATCACAAATGCAATTATTATATGCAACTGATAAAAACCCAATGAGCTTGGAAGAAGCATTAGTTGGTGCAGATATTTTTTTAGGTTTGTCTTCAGGAGATATTATGAGTCCTAAAATGTTATTAGGAATGGCAGACAATCCTATCGTTTTTGCGATGGCAAATCCAAATCCAGAAATAGCCTATAATCTTGCCATTTCCACCCGAAAAGATGTGATTATGGCTACAGGTCGATCTGACCATCCCAACCAAGTGAATAATGTTCTTGGATTTCCATATATTTTCAGAGGAGCAATAGATGTTCGAGCTACCAAAATTAACGAAGCAATGAAAATGGCCGCTGTTTATGCACTTGCTGCTTTGGCCAAAGAAAGTGTTCCCGAACAAGTAAATATTGCTTATGGTGCTACAAAATTAACTTTTGGTCGTGATTATATTATTCCATCGCCGTTTGATCCTCGATTGATAACCGTAGTTGCTCCAGCAGTAGCAAGAGCCGCAATGGAATCGGGTGTGGCACAAAATCCAATTCAAGATTGGAATAAATATGAAGAAGAGCTTTTAGAGAGAATGGGAAGTGATAATAAAATGGTTCGAATGATTATTAACAGAGCCAAAACCAACCCTAAAAAAATTGTTTTTGCCGAAGCAGATCATCTCGATGTGCTCAAAGCAGCTCAAGTTGTGTTTGAAGAAGGTATAGGATTTCCTATCTTGTTAGGAAAAAAAGAGGCTATTTTAGACTTGAAAAATGAAATTGGTTTTGATGCCGATGTTGAAATCATTGATCCAAAAACTCCTGAAGAAGCTCAGAGAAGAACAAAATTTGCAACTGCCTATTGGAATACCAGACAACGAAGAGGCATCTCATTATTTGACGCAGAAAACTTAATGCGAGAAAGGAATTATTTCGCAGCGATGATGGTCAATCAAGGCGAGGCAGATGCCTTACTTTCTGGACATTCTAGGAGTTATCCATCAGTAGTAAAACCAATGTTACAGCTCATAGATAAAGCACCTGGTGTTTCGCTTGTTGCCACAACCAATTTGATGATGACCAGTCGAGGTCCCATGTTCTTATCGGATACCGCCATCAACTCCAATCCAACTGCCGAAGAATTGGCCAAAATTGCCATTATGACTGCTAACGTGGCAAAATTATTTGGAGTTCCTCCTGTAATTGCCATGATTTCGTTTTCTAATTTTGGATCTTCTACAAATGAAAGTGCAACCAAAGTAAGAGAAGCAGTTGACTACTTGCACAAACATCATCCAGATATGATAATTGATGGAGAAATTCAAGCTGATTTTGCTTTAAATCCCGATATGTTGAAAGCCAAATTCCCTTTTTCTAAACTTGCAGGAAAGAAAGTAAACACCTTGATTTTTCCAAATCTAGAATCGGCAAATATTACCTATAAACTTTTGAAAGAATTAAACAAAGTAGATTCTATTGGACCCATTATGTTAGGAATGGGCAAACCAGTTCATATCTTTCAGTTGGGAGCAAGTGTAGAAGAAATGGTAAACATGGCCGCAATAGCAGTGATAGATGCTCAAGAATTAGAAAAGAAAAAAGTTAAAGAGTAAAATATTTTTTTCTTAACATCAGGACTTATATAAATTTGCCAAAAATTTATATAAGTTTTGTTATATTTGAACTTAATTATAATGTTGTATGATAGCACATTTGCAAGGGAAATTAGTAGAAAAAACGCCAACTCAAGTAGTAATTGACTGTGGTGGCGTAGGATATCACGTCAATATTTCACTGCACACTTATTCATTACTTCCTTCTTCTGATTATATCAAATTATTTACCCACCTTCAAATCAAGGAAGATGCCCATACTTTATTTGGTTTTGTCGAAAAATCAGAAAGAGAAATTTTCAAATTATTACTCTCGGTTTCGGGAATTGGTGCTAGTATTGCCAGAACCATGCTATCGTCATTAGACCCTAAACAAATTACAAATGCCATCGCATCGGGCGATGTGGTTACCATTCAATCTATCAAAGGCATTGGTAGTAAAACCGCCCAACGTGTGATACTCGATTTGAAAGAAAAAGTGCTAAAACTGTATGACTTAGACGAAGTTTCGATGTCACAAAACAATACAAATAGAGATGAAGCGTTATCTGCTTTGGAGGTTTTAGGTTTTGTTCGGAAAACTTCAGAGCGAGTTGTAGAAAAAATCATTAAAGATGCCCCAGACAGTTCAGTTGAATTTATTATCAAGCAGGCTTTAAAAAACTTATAAAAACTTGAAATTACACTATTTTAAAAAGACTCCAAACGTGAATAGAATTTATCCGTTTTTAATTGTTTTATTTTGTGGATTTATAGCTCAGGCTCAAGTAAATCCAGCAAAACAAGACACAATTGTAAAGGGTTTTTCTACCGGAAAAATTGACATTAAAGACCCGAAAAGTATTGTCAACGCCTATACTTATGACACTGAAACGGGAATGTATATCTTGTCTAAAACCATTGGAGAATTCCCTGCTAATTATCCCACCATATTATCGCCAATAGAATATGAAGATCGGCTTAGAAAAGAATCGATGCGGGCTTATTTTAAGGAAAAATTAGATGCAATCGATGGAAAAAAAGATACCCTCGAAACAGCCAAAAAAAATTTATTACCCCAATATTATATCAAATCCGGACTTTTCAAATCAATTTTTGGAAGCAATACTATCGACATAAAACCTTCGGGTTCTGTTGATGTTGATTTTGGTTTACGCTACACAAAGCAGGACAATCCCGCTTTTCCCCCCAATAATAGATCCCTACTTAATTTCGATTTTAATCAAAGAATTAGTATGAGTTTGATGGGGAAAGTGGGTACAAGAGTCAATGTAAACATCAACTATGATACACAATCTACATTTTCTTTTCAAAATTTAGTAAAGATATCATTTAACCCCTCTGCTATAATTGGCGAAAAAAACATGGAGTTAATTGAAGATGTAAAAAAAGGTATTAATAAAGCAAAAGATGTTGTTAATAAAGCAAAAGATGTTGTTAATAAAGTAAAAGATATTAAGAACGGTAATATTCCTAAACTTGGAGGCAAAGACGACTCTATCATCAAACTCATCGAAGTTGGAAATGTAAATATGCCTTTGAATAGTTCTTTAATCAAAGGAGCACAAAGCCTTTTTGGGGTAAAAACCCAATTGCAATTTGGCAAAACAACCATAACCGGTGTCTTCTCAGAACAAAAATCGGAGAGCAAAACCGTTGTGGCCGAAGGTGGGGGAACAGTGCAAGAATTTGATATGTTTGCCCTTGATTATGATGCTGATAGGCACTTTTTCCTCTCGCAATATTTTAGAAACAAATATGATTCAGCCTTAAATAGTTATCCTTTTATAGATACTAGAGCTCAGATTACAAGATTGGAAGTTTGGGTGACCAACAAACAAAATCGAGTAAATACAACAACTGGAAACAATCTTAGAAATATCATAGCACTTCAGGATTTGGGGGAAGGTCAATTGACAGGTTTGCAGGATAGCGAAGTAGTCGTTTTAGCCCCATCGGCAGGAATGTTTAACAATCCTATTGATTCGCCTTCAGACAATAAGAATAATAAATACGATCCAGAAAAAATTGATCAAGCAGGTAGTTTTTTAAATAATAATATTCGAGAAATAACCACTTCAAGTTCAGGATTTAATGGAATTACCGTCAATGAAGGTGCAGATTATTCAAAGCTAGAAAATGCTAGAAAATTGAATACAAACGAATATACTTTCCATCCTCAATTGGGATATATTTCGTTGCAACAAAGATTGGCCAATGATGAGGTTTTGGCAGTTGCCTATCAATATACTATTGGCGACCAAGTGTATCAAGTGGGAGAGTTTGGTAATGATGGAGTCGATGCAACCGTGGTAACAGGAACAACGCCTACTGATCAAACCATCATCACACAAAGTTTGATTTTGAAAATGTTGAAAAGCAATTTGACCAATGTCAAAAATCCGGTTTGGAACTTGATGATGAAAAATATTTATCAAATTCCAGGAGCCTATCAATTGACTCAAGATAATTTTAAATTCAATATTCTTTATTCCGATCCGTCTCCAATAAATTATATCACTCCAGTGGCAGGAAGTTCATTTCCGCCAAATCCCTCCCTCGACAATAAAGTTGCCGAAACTCCTTTGCTGAAAGTATTCAATTTAGATAAATTAAATTTTAATAATGACCCACAAGCCGGTGGTGATGGTTTCTTCGATTTTATGCAAGGAATAACCATTGATCCCCAAAACGGTCGAATCATATTTACCACCAAAGAGCCTTTTGGAGAACTGTTATTTGAGAAATTAAGAACTAGTCCCACAGAAAAATATAAGGGCGATCCAAACAGTAGTTTAGATTTTAACCCAAATCAAAAAAAGTATGTGTTCCGAAATATGTATGCCAGTACACAAGCAGGAGCCTTGCAAGACAGCGATAAAAACAAATTCTTGTTAAGAGGAAAATACAAATCTACTGGCGGTGATGGAATTCCAATTGGGGCTTTCAATGTTCCCAGAGGATCAGTTGTGGTAACTGCCGGCGGAAGAGTTTTGACCGAAGGAAT
>DMHA01000066.1 GCA_003449615.1 Flavobacterium sp. | reverse complement strand
GTCGTGTCAAGTTTGCACTGTTCCCTGTGCGTTGGCTTGCAAGCTCTTTTTATTTTTTTAGCGTTGATTTATGTGTCAGCAAAAAAATAAAATGTGCTTGCAAATGCGTTGGCTGAACTATTATCGTAAGTCAATATCATATTTATATTCAAAAAAGGTGTCAAGCACATTTCTGTCTTGTTCGTTAAGAACAAAATCTAGTTCGTCATTGTCTAACTGGCAAATACCAAAATTTCTAATGTAATTGCCGTTAAGTGAATAGTAATTTGAAGTGTATGGCTTGCTTGTCGTTTTAATGTAATACCAAAAAAGTCTGGATTCCATTATTTTCTTGATTAAGAGCATTTCTTTTTCACTATGTCCTATAATAGCCTGACCATTATAAAACAATAAATTGTCGTCAGAGTTAATGATGTAACTTGGTGTCCTGTCCGACATTTTTGGAAAGAAGAGTTTATTCTTGATTTTCTCTAGGGATTGGGTTCTACCAAATGCAAACCAGTTTTCATAATCCCCTTTCCCTTTATCTCTGTCATCAAGAATTTTTCTTTTGTTCTGAAGATATTTGTATGCTTTAGGGAAGCTATCTCTAATATATTTCTCATCCAATAGCTTGGGTTTAACTTCATTGTCATAAGGGAAAATAAATTTCTCTTTCAGATTTTTGAGACTGATATCACGGCTTAATTTATTAGTGTTTACAATGTCTTTGCAAATACCTTTTTCAATTTGGTAGAGACTTCCATTTTGTAAATAATAATAGTCTTTATCCTCCTTTACTGGGTTGAATATATAAATGTCATTTTTAAGAGTTGCTATACCGTGTCGGGTTTTGTAAAGGTCGCCAAAAGCAACACCTGTAGATTCAATTTTTGATATTATTTCATTGTCTTGTAAATTCCATCCTGTCTTTGAATCAAGACCTGCATAAGAAATTCTATCAAATATTCTCTCTTGGTGCGGAAGTTCTTTATTTTCACATCTGTAATATTTTATAAATTCTTGATTCGTGTTCTCAATTAAACAAATACAAGTGTATGTGTTTTTTGATTTGAAAATTTGTTCAGTCCCAAAATCAATAATTTTAAACTTTATACTTTTCTGTTGAAAATACTCCCTTAATGCTCTTCCGTTCAAACTCTTGAAAAAGCTATTCATTGTGATAAAACCAAGAACTCCATTTTCCGCTAAATTCTCTACTCCAATTTGGAAAAATGGAATATAGAGGTCTGGATTTCCTGACTTACAAACCGACCAGTTTTGAAGACTTAATTTTATCTCATCACTTAGGTTCCTTGCACAAACGTATGGAGGATTACCAAGAATGATGTCAAAACCTGAAAAGCTCTTTAGATGGTTTTTCCATTCAAATTCTAATGCATCCCCAACAAACAAATTAAAATGAAATTCCTTTTTGTCTTCTCCTTCATTTAATGCCAAAAGTGAGAGCAAAAGTCTTGTCCGCGTTATTGAGTATGATTGAATATCTAAACCGAAAATTTGCGTTCTGAATATTTCAGCATAAGTCTTATTAGTTTGTTTTTTCAATTGCTTTGAAGCATTGAAAAGAAAACCACCGCAACCACAAGATATATCAGCTACTTTAGAAGATATAAGCGAATCTTTTTTTGAATTGAATGACTGTTTTATAATATACTCTCTAATATTTAACGGTGTATAAATTGCTCCATTAATAATTCTATCGGCAGGAGAAACAACAAATTCAAAAAGCTCTATCAATTCTTCAAAGTCGAATTTGGGTATCTCTTTTTCAATTAATGAAATGAATTTTTGCAGGGTTGAGTATTCCTTTTTTTCATTCTCCTTAATCGTAAACGATTTTAGAAATTCATTCTTCTTAACAGTTATTTTATTCTTTTGGAGAAATGCAGAAATAATAAGTCTGTCAACTTCATTTGGTTGAGTCGAACTCTGACTTAGATATTTAAACACTTGTTGTTTCATAGTTTTATAGACCAACTTTGCCCAATTCTTTTACATATTTTCTATACTCTAAAAGACTAAGAGTTAATCTTTCTTTTAAATTATCATTTGGCGAATGCTCAAGCACTGCGTTAATTTCTTCAATCAAAGTATCTAGAAGTTCAATATTCCAAATTACTTCGTGCTGAGGTTTGTATAATTTTAATGAGTTATATATCCACCCTCCAAGTTTTGTTTTCGGCACAATTCTACCGTTATTTAATCTGTCAAATTGGTTATTATAGGTATCATCACATGGGTCAATGAAACCTTCATCATTTTGGTGATGAATTTTCTCATCCTTTGTTGGCCACTTTGCTCTTTTAGCATTATTGCAAGAACGGCAAGCAAAAACCAAGTTTGAGTAATCAGTTTCGGTAATAGTTTTTAGATATTCCTTAGGAACAAAGTGGTCTATTTCAAACCAAGTAATACGATATGATTCAATGTCGTTACAATATCCACATCTGTTTTTGTAATCAATTCTTAAGTCTGAACGGTGTTCCCCATGCTTACTTACAATAGTGGTAATAGGTCTCCTTTTAGGCGTATGTTCACGAAAAACACTCATACTATTTTTTATTTGCTTTTTTTAATTCTTCCAAAATTTCCTTTGTTTGAGAAACAAAGTCGTTCAGTTTAGTTATTGTTCCTGCCTGTATTAAGTTAGCTGGCAATTCCTTTCCTTCTGGGTCTAGCTCGTCCATTAAAATGAAAAGTTTTGTCAATGCTTCTTCTTCTGAAGGCTCTAAGCCACTCTCATTTTTTTTCTTCACCAACTCCTCAATTCTCTTTTCAGTGTTTTGGAATTTAGAATAATATCTTTCAATATTAGATTTGAGTTTTGTTTTAAATATCTCTAGTTCGTCCTCGCTTTCTCCATCCAAAATATCTTTACTGTAAATTATGTGGACATCCTCCATGTGGTCAATGGCTTGTGGTTCGTGAGATGTCAACATAACTATTGGAAAATGGGGTCTGATTTTTCTAATCTTATCAAAAATAAGATTGCCATTGAAATTTACGTCTCCCTCTTCATCTAACATATAGTCTACTACAATTGCATCTACTTTATTTTCGAAGGATGCTTGAATAATCAAATCAATGGTAGAGTTAGCATCAACCTTAATCTTTAGTATTTCAAAATCGCCTTTGAAATTTTGATAAAAATTATTTATTGCGGCAGCATTTTCATCAATATGTGCTATTTTATACATTATTTTCTT
>DMHA01000301.1:4437-5846 GCA_003449615.1 Flavobacterium sp. | reverse complement strand
AAAATTAAAGGTGAGCGAAGCACCAGAATAACGGACTTGGGTCGGAAATAATTCAGAAAGAAAAGTCCCCAAAGGGCCATAAGTCAATCCCATCAAGGTCATTCCCAAACACAAAAAGAGCGTTATCAAAGTCGTATTTCCTGAACCAAGTAATGCAGAAAAAAATAATCCAAAAATGGCAATGCCAACGGAAATAACAATCAACACCATTCTTCGACCAAATTTATCTGCCAAAACAGCCGAAACAGGAATCGATAATCCAAAAAACAAAACCGAAAAAAGTTGCATGACCAGAAAATCCCGTCTCGAATATCCTAAATCAGACGTGGCCCAACTCAAGGAAAAAACAGTCATAAAATAAAAAGTCACAAAAGTGGTCACGGCTGCCAAAGTTCCAAAAAATAGTTCCCGTTTGTAGGACTTCAACAACTCCATCATTGGGATTTTTACTTGCTTTTTGGTTTCTAATGATGCGATAAAAGAAGGTGTTTCTGTGATTTTCAGTCGGATATAAAATCCAACCACCACCAAAGCGGCACTGGCAATAAAAGGAATTCTCCATCCATAATCAAAGAATTGTTCATTGGTCAGCATATCACTCAAAATCAAAAAAGTGCCGCCAGAAAGCAATAAACCTATTGGAGCTCCCAGTTGTGGAAACATTCCGTACCAAGCACGTTTTCCTGGAGGCGCATTTTCTATTGCCAATAAAACGGCTCCACCCCACTCGCCTCCTAGTCCCAATCCTTGACCAAACCGGAAAAGCATCAATAACAAAGGAGCAGTAATTCCGATGCTGGCGTAAGTAGGCAAAAATCCAATGGCAACGGTCGAAATTCCCATCGTTAACAAGGCAACAACCAAAGTGGTTTTTCGCCCAATTTTATCGCCATAATGTCCAAAAACTATCGAACCAATGGGCCGAGCAAAAAATGCGATGGAAAAAGTAGCCAAAGATTCTATCGTAGAAATTGTAGAATCGGTTCCCGGAAAGAACAATTGTGGAAAAACCAAAACAGCTGCATTGGCATAAATATAGAAATCGAAAAACTCAATGGTGGTGCCAATCAAACTTCCGAAAAGCACATGTTTCATCGAATTCACTTTGTCAGGATGGGGCATATTTTGCATAGTTGTAAAATAATATTTCGATAAAAATGATGTTAATTTTTGAAACTAACAAATATTTTGTTCCAATAATTTATGGTAATTTAGCATCAAATAAACTAAAATATGCCTACCGACTGTATCAGCTATCAAAATTCAGGATATTTTTCCTCTCTAATTAATGATTATTTAGACAAAAAAAATAATTTGCAGTCACTTTACAACCGATTTCCAAATCTTGAAAATTTTGAAGCACAAATTATTGAAAAAGAAATCAATTTCAATGGCAATGGCAATGTCAA
>DMHA01000301.1:1717-4381 GCA_003449615.1 Flavobacterium sp. | reverse complement strand
TCAATGGCAATGTCAATGTCAATAGCAATTTCAATGGCAATGAAAAAAGGAAAATTTTAGTTTCGGTTTTAAAAAAGCAATACGCCAAAATAAATACTTCTGAAACAACTTTAAACAATATTAAACTCTTAAACCATACAAACACCTTCACGGTTACGACGGGTCATCAACTGAATTTGTTTTCTGGACCATTGTATTTTTTGTATAAAATTATTTCGACTATCAATTTAACCAAGGAATTAAAAGAAAAATACCCGTCGCAAAACTTTGTACCCATTTATTGGATGGCGACCGAAGACCACGATTTTGACGAAATCAATTACTTCAATTTCAAAGGCCGAAAGTTTCGCTGGAACGCAGCAAGTTCAGGCCCTGTTGGACGATTATCCACCGAAGGTTTAGCTGCTTTTTTTGAAGTTTTTGCTCATGAATTGGATTCAGGAAAAAATGCCGAAACCATCAAAAAACTGTTTCAAGAATCCTATTTGGCCCATTCCAATTTGGCTGATGCCACACGTTATCTGGCCAATGCGCTTTTTGGTGAATATGGTTTGGTTATTCTTGATGCAGATAATCAAGATTTAAAACGGAGTTTTATTCCTTATATAAAGGAAGAATTGACACAGCAAACTTCTTATAAAAAAGTTATTGAAGCCACAGAAAAACTAAAAGATTACACCATTCAAGTCAATCCTCGGGAGATTAATTTGTTCTTTATGGAGAATGATTTTCGGGAACGAATAATTTTGGAAAATGGAGTTTATAAAGTGAATAACACCAAAATTGAATTCTCGAAAACTGAAATTTTGGAATTACTAGAAAATCAACCCGAAAAATTCAGTCCCAATGTGATTATGCGTCCGTTGTACCAAGAAGTGATTTTGCCCAATTTATGCTACATTGGCGGAGGCGGAGAAATTACCTATTGGCTGGAATTAAAATCATTTTTTAATGTTGTAAACGTAACATTTCCAATACTTTTACTCAGAAATTCAGCTTTACTGGTTACCGAAAAGAAAGCAAAAAAAGCAGACAAATTGGGTTTGTCTTGGAGCGATTTGTTCTCGAAACAAAATGATTTGGTAAATAAAAAAACGGCGGAATTATCAAAATTCCCCATTGATTTTTCGGCTCAAAAAGAACATTTACAAAAACAATTTGAAGCCCTTTTGGGAATAGCCAATCAAACCGACAAATCCTTTCTTGGCGCAGTAAAAGCACAGGAAGCCAAACAAACTAAAGGTTTAGAAAATCTTCAAAAACGTTTGTTGAAAGCCCAAAAACGCAACTATTCAGAAACATTGGAGCGAATTACAACTTTGCAAAACGAACTATTTCCAAACCAAAGTTTGCAGGAACGCCAAGCCAATTTTTCGGAATTTTATTTAGAAATCGGTGAAAGTTTTATACCTCAGTTATGCAACGAACTGAAACCTTTGGAAAACAATTTCAATATTATTATCATTTCTTAAAATATAACTTCAAATTCTGACTGATAAATTGAAAATTCGATAATATAAATCCATAAAAAAGTCTATTTTTGCACAAAATTTAAAAAAAACAAAAATATGGCAACCAATAGAACTTTTACAATGATCAAACCCGATGCTGTCAAAAACGGACATATCGGAAATATTTTGGCAATGATTACAAACGCTGGTTTCAAAATCATTTCCTTGAAATTGACACAATTAACAGTAACTGATGCTCAAAAATTTTATGCCGTTCACGCTGCAAGACCTTTTTATGGAGAATTGGTAGATTTTATGTCAAGTGGGCCAATTGTTGCCGCAATTCTTGAAAAAGAAAATGCTGTTGCCGATTTCAGAACATTGATTGGTGCAACAAATCCAGCCGAAGCTGCCGAAGGAACCATACGAAAATTATATGCCACTTCAATAGGAGAAAATGCAGTTCACGGTTCTGATAGTGATGAAAATGCAATTATTGAAGGCGATTTTCATTTTGCAGGAAGAGAGCAGTTTTAATTTTAGAGTTCTGATTGTAGAGTTTAGATTAAAAAAAACTACAAAAGAAAATCCCGTCTATATCATTTAGGTGGGATTTTTTTTGTGCAAACCAGAAAATCTAAAATCTAAAATCTCTATCTCAAAACCACCTCCTTAACCACTTCACGTTTCAATTCTTCGTTTATCATAGCGACAATTTTCGATTTTCCGTGGGTTAATTCTTCTCTCAAAACCGCCGAAGAAAGCTCGACATACAGGGTACTTCCCTTTAAAACCACATTTTTGGTGTAATAATTTACCCCATTTCCCATCAGGTTTTTCCAAGCTTCCCTCACCTCTATTTGATCCATTCCGGGCTGCAATTTATTGGCTTGAATGATGTGTTTCAAAACATCGCCAACCGTACTCTGATTATTTAGTCTTTTTGCCATTACCTAGAATATTTATTGGGGTTGCTTTTTTATAATGATATTCCCTTTTTTCGGAGTTAGTAAAAACCATTTTATCATCTGTAATTTCAAGCAATTCCTCCGACCATTTGGCATAAGGAGTATCATAATCTAATAATACTTTATCATTACCGAGCCTTATTTTTAGACTTTCTTGGGTATCATTGACAATAAAAGAACCGTCCAATTGTGGCATCACTTTTTTTCGAAAACCACTATTATTTTTACCAATTTCAAAATAATCA
>DMHA01000301.1:0-1674 GCA_003449615.1 Flavobacterium sp. | reverse complement strand
CAACTTTCGTTCACAGTATAACTTTTTTCTTCACCATCCTCAAATACCACTTTCTCAATTTCCCAATAGCCATTAATTTTGGCAATATCCTCCGTTTTTATCTTCTGCTGACAAGAAATCAAAAGAAAAGAAACAATTAACAATCCGACTACTTTTTTCATATATTTTATTTTTTTTGGAGCTGAATCCTGCTGTCCACTATATTCCCGATAAACAAAAACTACGGCTCAAAAGAGCCTTGTTCTTCTAAATCGGGAGATGCCGTTTCCATCAGGGCTAGGGCTTTAGGAATAAAAACACCTTAATCTATTCGACAAAGTTAATCTTATTAAATTCGATAGGAAACAAAAAAATAAAAATCTCTTTAAACTATTTTCAATATTTTTGGTCTTAATTCGAAATAAAATCAGAAAGCAATGTCAAAAATATACATCCTATTTAGTTTTCTTCTTTTAGCAAGTTGCAGCTCAGATTCTCCTACTCCATCGCCAACAGAAACAATGTATTTCCCACCAAAAACTGGCGATGTTTGGGAAACAAAATCGATTGCCACTTTGGGTTGGAAACAATCAGCTGTTCAACCTCTTTTGGATTATTTAGAACTTAAACATTCCAAAAGTTTCATTATTTTGGTAAATGGAAGAATTGTTATTGAACAATATTTCAACGGACATTCGGCAACATCGCCTTGGTATTGGGCAAGTGCAGGAAAAACTTTGACCTCAACCGTCACTGGAATTGCTCAACAAGAAGGATTAATCAACATCAACAATAAAGTTTCTGATTATATTGGCACAGGCTGGACAAGTATGCCATTGGTAAAAGAAAACCTGATTACCAACAAACATTTGCTCACAATGACTTCTGGAATTGAAGATATTGCCAATGGCGATGATGTTACACCCGCAAAACTAACTTACAAAGCCGATGCGGGAACACGCTGGGCATACCATAATGTCTATGTGAAATTGCAAGATGTGATTGCACAAGCAAGTGGACAATCTTGGTCAAATTATTTCAACAGCAAATTGAGAGATAAGATTGGAATGACAGGAGCTTGGATTCAAGTAGATAACAATAGTGTTTATTACAGCACCACCCGAAGTATGGCACGTTTTGGATTGCTGGCTTTGAATAAAGGAAAATGGGAAAGCACAACTATTTTGAATGAAACCTATTTTAATGAAGCTACAAACACATCACAAAACATCAATCTTGGCTACGGTTATTTGTGGTGGTTGAACGGGAAAGGCAGTTATCACTTGCCTCAATTACAAACTGAGTTTCAAGGAAGTTTGATTCCTTCTGCACCCACTGATATGTTTATAGCGTTGGGCAAAAATGACCAAAAAATTTATGTGATTCCGAGCAAAAAAATGATAGTCATCAGAATGGGAGAAGCTGCCGACAATGTTAATTTAGCTTTATCTGATTTTGATGATGTGCTTTGGCAAAAAATTAATGCTTTGTATTGATAATCACTCAGCTGGCAAGCAGCAATAAGTTCAAAGGCTAGTGCGAGCGTCACGCTCGTACCCACAAAGTAAATCAACCACAAAACTACAACCCTAAAAAAGTTGTAGTTTTTACTGTTTCTATTACAGGCTTATTGGTATAATTTTGTAAAAAAAATTAAAATGTTACAACATTTAGGAGTGGATATGAAGTGATAAT
>DMHA01000407.1:16307-19122 GCA_003449615.1 Flavobacterium sp. | reverse complement strand
ATTTCCATTCGACTTCAACCAAGATAATTCAAAACAATTTCCTGAATAAATATCTTGCTGGTTTATTTTATTAAAAACCTCTTCAGAAATGCTATTAATTGCACCCACAAGAAAAAAACCCTCCTCTTTATTTTTTACATGTTGTTCGATAAAATCAAATCTAGGAATGGAATTACCGCTTGCAAAAACAACATAATCTGTCTCAACTTTAGCGGACAAATCATGAATCAAAACAAGGGAATCAGCATTTGGATATACTTCCTTTATCGTATAAAAAACTTCTTCTTTAAATTTAGTTATCCAACTGTTGGTTTCCTTATCTAAATCTTCAAAAACTACTATTAACTCAAAATTTCTGTACGTTTGAGCGTTGTAACCCAAAAGTACTTTTTTTAGTCTTTCAGATTTTTTTTTTGTCGATAATATAACGGAAATATTCTTCTGCATAATGCTACAAATGTAATCTAAAATTGTTAATTTTGTTTTTGTTAAAAATAAAAAAATGAGCAAATTATCCGCAATAATTCCTACATACAACGAGATTGATTATATTGAAGATGCTCTAAAATCTATTGAATTTGCCGATGAAATTATAGTAATTGACTCCTTTAGTACTGACGGCACCAAGGAAAAAGCAATTGAAATTGGTTGCAAAGTATTGAGCCGAAAATTTGATAATTTTTCGAGTCAAAAAAACCACGCTATTGCTGAGGCTACCGGAGATTGGGTTTTGTTTATTGATGCTGATGAGCGTGTTTCACAAAAACTGAAAATTGAAATTCTATCGGTAATCCAAAACGGGAAACATCAAGGGTATAAGCTCCAATTTCCACATTTTTATATGAATCGGTTTTTATACCACAAAGTAGATAAAGTAGTTCGTTTAGTAAAAAACGACTCTATTTCCTTTTCAGGCGATGTTCACGAAAAACTTTTGTTTAAAGGGAGTGTTGGCACTTTGAAAAATTTTATGATTCATTATACCTACAAGGGTCTTCCGCATTTATTACAAAAGAAAGACACCTACTCTTGGTTTCAAGCCAATACCGCATTCAAAAAGGGGAAAAAAGCAGGTTATTTTCAGTTACTATTCAAACCATTATATCGTTTTTTCTCTTCCTATATTCTAAAAAGAGGATTCTTGGATGGTGTTCCAGGTTTAGCCCTTGCGAGTGTTAATGCTTATGGAGTTTTTTCCAGGTATGCCAAAATTATTTTAATCGAGAAAGGACTAAAATAACTACATTTTGTAAGGATTAGCCATTTTTAATCCATTTATATTGACAAAATCTTTTTCGTTGTTGGAAATTGAGGGTAAAGTTGGTAAAAATACCTACAAAAAAACTGAAAAATAAACAATCTTAAAAGTTTGTAAATAGTATCTAATTGAATAACTTTGTAGAATGAATAGAGAATTTTTAAGAGAGGTTATTTATTACGAGGATTATTATCTTGACTTTTTTAACGCTCAAAGAGAAGACGTTAAGAAAAAATTTAACTGGACGTTTCAGTTAATTTCAACCCAAGATAGAATTCCAGAAAAGTTTTTGAAACATATCACTGGATCCGATGGAATATTTGAAGTTCGAGTTGAAGTTGGTTCAGATATTTTTAGGGTTTTTAGCTTCTTTGATAAAGGAAATTTAGTCGTTTTAGTGAATGGATTTCAAAAGAAAACACAAAAAACACCAAAAGCAGCAATAAAATTGGCCGAAAAACTTAAAAAAGAATATTTAGAAACTAAATACAATAAACAACAATAATGAAAACAGAAAACAAAAAAATTTCATCATTTGCAGCACATTTAAATGAGCAATACGGAAAAACTGGAACAGAAACACGCAAAAAATATGAAGAAGAATATGCTGCTTTTGAACTTGGAGTAATGTTGCAAGAAATGCGAAAAGAACGTGGAATGACTCAAGAGCAATTAGCTATGAAATGTGGAACAACTAAAACTTACATTTCTAAAATTGAAAATAACGCAAGTGATATTCGACTTTCTACTTTGATGAGAATTATAAGACAAGGTTTAGGAGGACATTTGAAATTGAGTTTGACTACTTAAATTCATTATCCACCAAGATTGGAAATTGATTTAAACCAAAAGCAAGCAAAATTTTCAAAACAACTTCAATTTCCCAAAACGCAATTTTAATTTAAATTGCAGCAAACTATCTTCTCCTTTGATGTCAATTCGCATAATTTCGTGTAGATTTTTGAAAGGAAATCGGTTTACTCTATTTCCTATCCTCAAGCCAAATTTCACATTATTTTGTCCTAAAACAGTAGTAAATATGGATTTATTCGGTTCCTTTTTGGGATAATTTCCATACGGATAAGCCAAAGCATTATAGACTTTTAGATTGTTTTTCTCAATAATTTCAAAACATCCAGAAAAATCTTCATTAATTTCTGGTTCGGACAAAGTGTCATATTTTTTATGGGCAAATGAATGTAAGCCCAGCTCTATTCTATCTCCTAATGTTTTCAACTGTTCTATTGACATTATTTTTTCTTTGCCCGAATTCCACAAATCTTCATTTCCGATATAGCCAAACGGAATAAAAAAAGTGGCTTTCAAATTGTGTTTTTCTAACAGAGGAACAGCATAAACCAACTGATTTTCAGTAACATCATCAAAAGTAATCATCACGCTTTTGGGGTTGATAGCGGTTTTATTTTCCAATTCCGAAAAATGATAGGTAGTGAAGCCTTTTTCTTTTAAATACGAAAATTGTGTTTCTAATTTGTCTATATAAATAGTAAGTCCCTTACTGTTTTTATTTTCCGAAACATTGTGGTACATCAATAT
>DMHA01000407.1:0-16187 GCA_003449615.1 Flavobacterium sp. | reverse complement strand
AATTATTTCTTTTCAGAAAAAAATATTGGATTTGACCAGTACAATTCGCAATTAACATTAGAAGCTCAAACGCTTGCTAATGAGTTGTATAAAAAGAAAATAAGACCTAATTATTTTCATTTAATAGTAATTCCTTTTGGAAATTTCATAAAAAATTATTTTCTAAAAGGTCAATTTCTAAAAGGCAAAAAAGGGTTTATACTTGCTTATATTCATGCTTTTGCATGTTTTAATAAATATTTGTTTTTATGGTTGAAGTTTAGGAAAATGGAGTAAGTGATTAATACTTATCTAGTATTGGTTTCCAAAACTCAACTACTTTTGGTTTATTAATTCCGTGACATCCAAATGGAAGTTTATTATTATTTAGCGACATAGCTATTTTTGGTTTTCGATCAATGGCAAAATCTAAAGCTTCCTTGTAATTGGGAATCTTAAAATCATTATTAAATTCGGATGCTTTTAGCGACCAAAAAACATCTTCTATCGCATATATAGCTTTCATATCCGCTCTCAAAAAATCATAAATAAAAGATTGTTGCTCTTTGGCAATTTTATAATGGGAACTAACTCTACGCAAAGAAAAACCTCCATTACCAACTTTATAAAAGATTTGCTTGCGTTCCTTTTTCTTTTTTGAATCAAAAATAGCAAGGAATTTTGTAATAATACTATTATGTTGAGATGCAATCCAGGGAGCCCCAATATAATCGTACTCTTTTTGACACCATTTTAATAAATCATCTTTAAACACAAAAGCATCTAATTGATATATTAAAATATATTCAGAATCCAAAAACCGTTCATAAAATGATGGAGATAAAAGTAATTCATTATACCCCTCAATATTTTGAAAATAATGACTCGGAAAACTTTCGACAGTAATATTGTTAAACTTTTTAGTAATAAATGAATTATCTAAACCCTCTGGCTGTACTAAAACAATTTCATAATTTTTAAGTACTTTGTTGCATTGCAAAAAGGACTCCTCTTCAAGTTCACCAAAACAGGATTTATATATGGGTATGAGTACTTTTACAATTTTTTTCATTTTTGTTTTTTGAATTATTCAAATATTAAAGAATAGTCTTGCGGAATTGTCAAATTAACTAACTTTGATAACTCAATACAAATATAGAATTAATATATTTGCAAATTAAATTCATAATTTTAATAATTAAATTAATACAACCTAATTTATTAAAAGAAAGACATTTAAGGTAATTAGTTTAAAAAAACAAAATAAATAGTCTTTGAAAAACCGTATAAATTAGACTCAAATCCATTTAAAAATTCCAAAATAATTTAAAATTAAAATGGTAAATTTATGTAATAATATCAACAATTCTTTATTAAAAAAGTTGATACTACAACATAAGTAATTACTTCAAATTAAAAAAGTTAAAAAATAAAACTCAACTGAAAATTATGTTAAGACATCTTGTATTTTTCAAAAATTTATTAAAGAATTTCAATTATTTTGATTCGATAATTCTAGTAATATTAATTATGTTTAGAGCCGAGAAAATATATCTCCCTTTTTTAGGAAGAACAATTTATTTTAGAAAAAAGACGAAGGACAAAGAAACCTTCAAGGAGATTTTTAATGAAAATATTTATAATATAAAACTACCAATTATCCCAAATTTAATTGTTGATGCTGGATCAAATATCGGTTTTGCAAGTCTTTATTTTAAATTAAAATACCCTGATGCAAAAATAATCGCATTAGAAATCGAAACTGAAAATATTAAAATGATAAGAAAAAACCTTAAAGACTTTAAAGATGTAGAGATTGTTCAAAAAGGATTATTCAATAAAAAAGCTTTATTTAGAATTGAAGACCCCTATCATGCAACCAATAGTTTTGTAATAAAAGAAGTAAGTCCCAATGAAAATTACGATATTGAATCAATTACAGTTGATGAAATTCTGATATCAAATAAAACAGAAACAATTGATGTCCTAAAAATAGATATTGAAGGTGCTGAAAAAGATTTATTCGAAAAAAATTATGAAAATTGGTTGCCAAAAGTCAAAATAATCATGGTTGAAACTCATGACAGAATGATTCCTAAATGCTCTTATACAGTAATGAAAACTCTAAATGAATACAATTTTATCCTCTATACAACTACCGAAGGCACTTTAATCTATTATAATATGTCTTTCATTAGTTTGAATATCATTTAATAAACAGTGCAAATTTTTAACCTTGACAAAAATGCCAAAATACTACTTACTCTATAAAATCTTTGAAACAAAAACAGGAAATATCTAATGAAAATTTCAGTAGCAATAGCCACCTATAACGGAGAAAAATATCTTAAAAAACAATTAGACAGTATTCTAAAACAAGATAGTATAAAAGTTTATGAAATTGTTGTTTGCGATGATATTTCTACCGATAAAACTAATGAAATTTTAGAGCATTATAGCCATTTATACCCCAATGTTTTCAAAGTGCATAAAAACAATATCAATCTTGGTAGTACCAAAAATTTTGAAAAAGCAATTTCACTTTGTAAAGGCGATTTTATCTTTCTAGCAGATCAAGACGATATATGGAAAAACGATAAAATAAAAAAAACACTAGACATATTTGAAAATAACAAAACAGCTGAAGGTGTTTTTTCTAACGCAGACATTATTGACGATAATGATAAGTTAATACATACTATAACCATTTGGGATTCTGTGTTTTTCTTTGAAAAAGAATTGCCAAAACCAATAGATTTTTTTGATATAATTTCTAAAAATGGAAATGTAGTTACAGGAGCTACGCTATGTATCAAGAAAAGTGTAAAAGATTTTATTTTTCCATTCTCAGAAGACATGTTGCACGATGTGTGGATTGCAAGTTATCTTGCTTTGAAAAACACATTGTATTATTCTACTGAAAACCTTATTTCATACAGGCTACACAAGAACCAACAAGTGGGTATGAAAAACATCAATAAAATAAAAAAGAAAGAAAGATTAAAAAGAATAATTCTCAATTTAGAAGAGCCAAAAACTTATAAAGAATACCGATTCTTATCAAAAAAAATATATCTTAAACTTTGTAATAGTATCAAGTTTAATCAAGTGCTTTTGCCAAACTTAAACCTGTCCAATCTAGTTATAGAAAGTAAAAATGATTGGATAAAAATAAAAAATACTATAAAATTAAAATTCCCAATTAAATATGTACTTTTTAATTTTATTGACAGTTTGAGGGGGAAGAGAAAGTTTAAAATTTTAAAGAACTCTTTGAGTTTTTGTGTAATTCACATTTCGGTCTTTCAAATAGTTTAAAATATAGTTGAAGCAAGTTTCGTGTTTGCCAATTAATTCCGGGGGAAATATCCCTTTTTCGGCAAACATTCCTTCTAAAAATAAATTCACAACCGCAGTGGCTGTGTATCCTGTGGTTCTCGCCATTGACGAAGTTTTGGTTTCAGGACAATATTCATCGTATAAATTATAGATTACTTCAACGGTTTGTCCTTTTGGATTTTCTCCTTTCAAACTGACACGCATTACGGTTAATTCCTCTTCCGTTTCGCCTAATTTCCATTCGTTGAAAAGTATTTTACTGGTAAAATCGAGTGGCGAAATTTCGATTCCGTTTACTGTTATTTTGTTTTCGCTAAAGAATCCGCTGTCTTTTAGCACTTTCACATATTCTACGTGACCGGGATATCGGAGCGTTTTCTCCTTCATATTCTTGATGTGTGGCATTGTGAATAAAATCGATCGCAATCCATCAGAATTGAAAGATTCTAAGGTGCCCACTTTGTCAAATTCCACCAATTCACAATCGGTTAGTGCCTCGCGAACAATGACATTTCCATTTTCTACATAACGAGCAGGACGGGTGTATTCTTCGATTACATCAATGGGCGAAAATGGAGCTTTGTAATTGAAAGGCCAATTTTTGATTTTTGGCAAACCACCAACTAAGGTTTCGAAATCTGTCAGTTTGAGTTTTTCGTTGTAATAGCCCAAAATAATATTATGCATTCCAGGAGCCACTCCACAATCGACAATTGCTGTTACTCCTTTTGCTTTTGCTAATGCGTCTAATTCGAGGGCATTTTCAGGAAAAAAAGAAATATCGACCAGGTTTTTCCCAGCTTCTATTATGGTTTTTAATGTTTGGAAACCCAAAAATCCTGGAACTGCACAAACTACAAAATCAAAAACAGCAAGAACCGATTGAAGGTTTTCTTTTTGACAAATATCAATTTGAAAAATTTCAATTTTGGGATGTTTTTCTTTGAGGAGTTTTAATCGTTGAATGTTTATATCTGCTAGTGTAACGCTGAATTTTTGAGATAAATCGGCAGCCATAGCACTACCAACCATTCCTGCTCCTAAAACTATTATTTTAATCATTTTATTTGTTCTACAATAAATTTTAGCGAAGATAGATTTATTGGAGTGATTTATTTCAGGTCTGTCATTCAGTTATCGTTTTTCCATCGCTACAAAAGACCTCAACGGATACCCAGTATAGATTTGTCTTGGTCTGCCGATGGGCTCTTTGTTGAGTCTCATTTCTTTCCATTGTGCAATCCAACCTGGCAATCTGCCAATAGCAAACATAACCGTAAACATATCAGTAGGGATTCCTAAAGCTCTATAAATAATTCCGGAATAGAAGTCAACATTTGGATATAATTTTCTAGATATAAAATATTCGTCTGTTAGGGCTGCGGCTTCGAGTTTTTTTGCAATTTCCAAAATTGGATCGTCAACCCCTAATGTTTTCAATACTTCATCTGCAGCCTCTTTGATTATTTTGGCTCTTGGATCGAAGTTTTTATACACTCGGTGACCAAAACCCATCAATCTGAAAGGATCATTTTTATCTTTGGCTTTAGCTAAATATTTATCGGCATCACCACCGTTGGCATCAATTTCTTCTAACATTTCAAGAACGGCTTGATTTGCACCTCCGTGCAAAGGTCCCCAAAGTGCCGAAATTCCAGACGAAATTGAGGCAAATAATCCAGCGTGAGAGGAGCCTACCATTCGCACTGTAGAAGTAGAACAGTTTTGTTCATGATCAGCATGAAGTATGAATAATTTATCTAAAGCCTTAACTATTATTGGGTTGGCTTTGTAAGGTTCTGTTGGTAATTTAAACATTAATTGCATAAAATTTTCAACATACCCAATAGTATTATCATAATAATTTAGAGGATAACCCAAACTTTTTCTGTAAGTCCAAGAGGCTATAACAAGGAATTTCCCCATCAACTTACAAACTGCTTCATACAATTCGTCAGGGTGTTCTGGATTTACAGCTTTAGGATTAAAAGCGATTAAAGCACTTGTCAAAGCGGATAAAACCCCCATTGGATGTGCAGTTGTAGGAAAACCGTCTATAATGCTTTTCATTTCCTCGTTTACCAAGGTGTATCTTCTGATGTGCGTTTCAAAATCTGAAATTTGATTGGGAGTAGGCAATTCCCCATAAATCAACAAATAGCATACTTCAAGAAAATTAGATTTCTCGGCTAATTCCTCGATGGAATACCCTCTGTAATGCAAAATTCCTTCTTCTCCATCTAGAAATGTGATTTCGCTTTTGCACGCACCCGTGTTTTTATATCCAGCATCTAATGTTATTGCACCAGACACATCTCTTAATTTGCTAATATCGACAGACATTTCATTTTCTGCTCCAATAAATATTGGTAACTCATATATTTTTCCGTCAATTTCTAATTTTGCTGTTTTTGACATAGTGTTTTGAAATAAATCTTAATAAAATTATTTTTTCAAATTTAAGTAATTTCAAGTGAATTAAAAAAAGAAATTCACAATCTATTGTTAAAACTCAAAAAAAAAAGCCACTTACTTTACGCAAATGGCTTTTAATCAAAAATTGTATGTTTATTTTATTTTAAATGCATTTTTACCAGGAAAATAGGCGGTATTTCCTAATTCTTCTTCAATTCTAATTAATTGATTGTATTTTGCCATACGATCAGAACGTGAAGCAGAACCCGTTTTTATTTGTCCACAGTTCAAAGCTACTGCTAAATCGGCAATAGTATTGTCTTCTGTTTCTCCTGAACGGTGTGACATTACAGAGGTATAACCCGCATTTTTAGCCATATTTACCGCTGCAATAGTTTCTGTTAATGTTCCAATTTGGTTTACTTTTACTAAGATTGAATTGGCAATTCCTTTTTCAATTCCGGTAGAAAGACGTTCTACATTAGTTACAAATAAATCATCACCTACTAATTGCACTTTATCTCCAATTTTTTCGGTAAGCATTTTCCATCCGTCCCAGTCGTTTTCGTCCATACCGTCTTCGATAGAGATAATTGGATATTTTGCGGCTAATTCAGCCATATATTCTACTTGCTCTGCCGAAGTTCTGATTTTACCTGTTGGCCCTTCAAATTTAGTATAATCGTATTTTCCGTTTTCATAAAACTCAGAAGAAGCGCAGTCTAGCGCCACCATTACTTGATCTCCAAAAGTATAACCTGCTTTTTCGACAGCTAATTTAATGGTATCCAAAGCATCTTCTGTTCCACCAGCGAGGTTTGGAGCAAATCCTCCTTCGTCGCCTACTGCGGTACTTAATCCTCTATCGTGCAATACTTTTTTAAGGTTGTGAAAAATTTCAGTTCCCATTTGCAAAGCGTGAGTAAAAGAAGTTGCTTTTACTGGCATAATCATAAATTCCTGAAAGGCGATAGGTGCATCTGAGTGTGAACCTCCGTTGATGATGTTCATCATTGGAACTGGCAAGGTGTTGGCAGAAACACCACCAACGTATCTATATAATGGTAATCCCAATTCATTTGCCGCTGCTTTTGCAACAGCTAGAGAAACGCCAAGAATTGCGTTAGCTCCAAGTTTTGCTTTGTTCGGCGTTCCGTCTAATTCAATCATGGTTTGATCAATCAAGTTTTGTTCAAAAACTGATGTTCCCACTAGTTCTTCGGCTATTAAAGTATTTACATTTTCTACCGCATTTAGAACTCCTCTTCCAAGAAAGTTTTTTCCACCGTCGCGTAATTCCATAGCCTCAAACTTTCCAGTTGAAGCTCCTGATGGAACTGCTGCTCTTCCTAATATTCCGTTTTCTGTAACTACATCTACTTCTACAGTAGGATTTCCTCTTGAATCGAAAATTTGTCTTGCATGAATTTTGACAATAATGCTCATTTTTTTAAATTTTAATGTTGAAATATAATTTATTGGTTCACAAATGTACTATATTCATAATCAATGCCCTATAGAAATCGTATAATGTTATTAACGAAAACGATATAATAATTATGTTGTTTTGGATTTTTAATAAACGTATTGCTTTTTTTAGCATTTATAAAACTATTCATTCTTCTAGGTTTTGAAAATGAAGGGAAAGGAATTATTAATTTTAAAAATAGGGACAAATTTTAGGCAACTCTCTTTTGAAAATTAAACAATTCAAACTAGCAAAAAAAAATAGTTCAAAATAATTAAGGTCTGATTAAAAAAACTATATATTTGAAAATTAATAACCATAAACCAAAATAAATATGTCTATTTGGAAAAGAAAATTATTAGCCCAGCTTATAGCAGAATCCGCCGAGTCTGAAAAAGGATTAAAAAGAACACTAACCGCTTGGACTTTAATTGCTCTAGGAATTGGAGCCATCATTGGAGCAGGATTATTTGTTAGGACTGCTACGGCAGCTGCACAAAGTGCAGGTCCATCAGTAACACTTGCATTTGTAGTTGCGGCAATTGGTTGTGCACTTGCAGGATTGTGTTATGCTGAACTTTCATCTTCCATTCCAATTTCGGGTAGTGCTTACACTTATACTTATGCCACAATGGGAGAATTTCTTGCGTGGATTATTGGCTGGGATTTAATCTTAGAATACGCAGTAGGTGCTGCAACTGTGGGTATCGCATGGAGCGAATATCTCAATAATTTACTTGTCAATGTGTTGCATACAAGTCCTATCCCTTATTCGTTATCTCATTCGCCTTTCCAAACAAATTTAGCAACTGGAGAGCATGGACTAATAAATCTTCCGGCATTGTTTATAGTAGCGGTAATTAGTATGCTTTTAATTAAAGGCATTCAAGAATCAGCATTTGTTAATGGAATAATTGTAGTTGTGAAAGTTGCTATTGTAATTATGATTATTATCATTGGATGGAACTTCATAAACCCTGAAAATCATACTCCATACATTCCTCCAACATCTATTTTTACAGATGAACACGGAGTAGGTCATGCTTTTGGTGGGTTTTGGGGAATTATTGGAGCAGCAGGAACTGTATTCTTTGCCTTTATTGGTTTTGATGCAGTGAGTACTGCTGCGCAAGAAACTATAAATCCAAAAAGGAATATGCCTATTGGAATTTTAGGATCTTTGGCTATTTGCACCGTTTTATACATCCTATTTGGGCACGTTCTTACGGGAGTAGCGACAGTTGAAGACTTTAGAACTGGAGGCAAAGAAGCTTCTGTTGCTTTTGCAATTTCAAAATATATGATTGGTTACGAATGGCTTGGACAATTTGTTACAGTAGCTATTTTAGCAGGTTTTTCTTCTGTAATATTGGTAATGTTATTGGGACAATCAAGGGTATTTTATGCGATGGGAAAAGACGGTTTATTGCCAAAATCATTTAGCGATTTACATCCAAAATACCAAACACCATACAAAGCAAACATAGCAATTTTGGTAATTGTTGGTGCTTTTGCAGCATTTGTTCCTGGTGATATTGTGGGAGATATGACTAGCATTGGAACCCTATTTGCATTTGTTTTGGTTTGTGTGGCTGTCATAATTTTACGAAAAAAAGAACCCAACATGGTCAGGGAGTTTAAAACTCCGTGGGTGCCATTAGTGCCTATTCTTGGTGTAATATCTTGCTCATTAATGATGTACGGATTGGGTTGGACAAACTGGTTAAGGCTTTTTGCTTGGATGGCATTAGGTGTTATTCTCTACTTTGTTTATGGCAAGAAAAACAGCGTTTTGAATAATCCAAAAAAATAATTTCAGCATTAAAATAAAAAAGGGATTATAGTGTTTCCAAACGCTATAATCCCTTTTTAGTTGAAATTATCAATACAAATCATTAACTAAATTTTGCATTTAATTAAAAAAACTCCGAATATTCAAAAAAAAAACAAAAATCATAAAAATACATTATATCGTCATCGAAAATAATTTTGTTTCGGGTGCTTTTCTTTTCAGTCGCAAGTCAAATGCCATACAAATGTTGCGAACAAATGGTTTTCCAGCATTAGTAACTTTGATGCCATTTTTTTCGATAATTACTAATCCGTCATTTTCCATTTCTTTCAATTGGATAATAATTTCGGGAACTTCTTCAAAATAAAGGGCTTTGTCTTTCCAAGAAGTTTCAAAATGACACATTAAATTCAAAATGTGTCTTCTAATAATAAGGTCTTCTTCGGTCAATAAATGGCCTCTAAAAATTGGTAATTTATCTGCTTTTATAAGTTTGTAATATTCTTCTAATTCTTTTACGTTTTGAGCAAAACTATACCAACTATCACTAATGGAAGAAACTCCCAAACCTATCATTAGTTGTGTTTTAGAGGAACTGTATCCCATAAAATTACGGTGTAATTTTCCACTTTCATAAGAATCATAGAGATGATCACTTTTTAAAGCAAAATGATCCATTCCAATCTCATAATATTCATTTTCGAAAAGTAAATCTTTACCCACTTCATAAAGTTGACGTTTAGTTTCATCTTTGGGAATATCTTCGTCATTAAATCCTCTTTGTCCGTTTCCTTTTATCCACGGAACGTGCGCATAACTATAAAATGCCAATCTATCAGGTTGCAAAGAATTTGTTTTTTCGATAGTATCAATTACATCATCAATTTCTTGAAATGGAAGTCCAAAAATAATATCATGACCAATAGAGGTATAACCAATTTCTTTTGCCCAAAAGCTAACTTTTGCCACATTATGAAAGGGTTGCAAACGATTAATTGCTTTTTGAACTTTTTCTGAATAGTCCTGAACACCAAAACTTACTCTTCTAAATCCTAAATCATATAATTTTTGTAAATGTGCGCGAGTTGTATTATTGGGATGACCTTCGAAACTGAATTCGTGATTTTTTGCTTTATCAGCATAACAGAAAATACCATTAATTAACTCCTCAAGGTTTTTTGTAGAGAAAAAAGTAGGCGTTCCACCACCTAAATGAATTTCTTTTATAATTGGTTTTTCTTCGAGAATGTTGCAATAAATGGCCCACTCTTTCAAAATTGCTTCTATGTAAGGATGTTCAACTTCATGATTTTTTGTGATTCGTTTGTTACAACCACAAAAAGTGCACATACTTTCACAAAACGGCAAATGAATGTATAAGCTTATTCCTTCTTTGGAATTGCTTTCTACAAATGACCTTTTTAAAGTGTCGATCCAATTTTGATAGGTAAAATCAGACTCATCCCAATAGGGGACTGTTGGATAACTTGTATATCTAGGTCCTGGTACATTGTATTTTTGTAGGATTGAGTTTTTCATAGAAAATATTATTTTTCGATAAACAAAAGTAGTATTGAAATGTTAAAATTAAAATGATAAATATCATATTCCATTTTTTCGCATAAAAAAACCTCATTCATTTTATTTTGAATGAGGTTAATTCATTTGATTTTATTAGGTCTATACCTAATTTAACTTTCTAATTTGATTCAGTTTTTCTTTCAAAAGTTCCATTTCATCTTTGTGTTTTTGAATGTTTTTTCGAACTTCTAGTACAATGGAATTTTCTTTTTTTGCATTTCGAGTGTTAGCAAAAAACTGAATGTTATTTTCCAATTGAAAAATTTCATTCTTGATTTCATCAATTTTACGCATCAAGAAAATTTTCTCTCCTTCGAGTTTTCTCGTATCATTATTCTCTGATAATTGATCCATTCTATTAGAAAAACGCATCATTTCGGAATCTTTTTTACTCAAACTCAATTTTTCGAACAATGCATCAAGCACTTTATTGAATTTGCCTTCGATGTGTCTTCTGGACGAAGGTACTCTTCCAAACTTTTTCCAAGTTTCGATATGCAATTTTATTGCATCTAAATCGGTTTTGTGGTCACCTGTCATCTGAAATTCTTTCAGTTTTTCAAGATAGGCTTTTTTGTTGTCAAAAGCTTCAATTTCTTCCTTATTTTCCTCATTTTTTTGTTCTTTTAATTTGTCAAAATAATGATTACAAGCGTCTTTAAATTCAATCCAAATTTTATCCGAATATTTTCTTGGCACGTGACCAATTTGTTTCCACTCTTCTTGAATTTGTTTCATCAATGGTGTTGTTACGGCAAAATCTGTACTTTCTTGAAGTTCTTTGGCTTTTGCAACGAGTGCTGTTTTAAGACTTAAATTGTTGTTTTGGTCTTTTTTGATGTCTTTGTAAAAAGAATTTTTGAAAGAATTAAAATTTCTCACGGCAGTTTTAAATGCGGCCCAAGTTTCTTCATTCACTTCTGATGGTACTTTTCCAGCCGAGAAAAAAGCGTTTCTCAAAGCTTCTACTTTTTCAATTTGGTTGAGCCATTGCGAGTGTGCATTTACTTTTTCGGTGGCTAAAACTTCGATTTTTGCAATTATTTCTTTTTTCTTTTCTAAATTTTCAAGTTCAGTTCCTCTCATTTTTTCGAACAAAACTTCACGTTTATCGTGCATTTGTTTCGTCAATTCGCTAAACTTATTCCAAATTTCGTCACGATGTTCTCTTGAAACTGGACCAATATCTTCTTTCCAAATTTTATGTAAATCCTGTAATTCGCGGAAGGCTTTATTGATATCGGCTTCGTTTACCAATGCTTCAACTCGGGCAATAATTTTTTGTTTTTGCTCTAAATTGTGTTTAAAATCAAGGTCTCTGGCTTCTCTGTCAAGGTGCAAATAATCATAGAAATTTTCTACATGAAAATGATAATTATTCCAAACATGGTTGTATTTGTCTTTTGGTATTGGTCCCGCAATTTTCCATCGCTCTCGTAAATCATTAAAATGCTTTAAAGTATCTTTGATGTTTTCTTGCGGATTAATGAGCTCTTTCAGCTCCTCGACAATTGCTAATCTGTTTTCTAAGTTGGCTTTCAAATTAGATTGCAAACTTTTGAAATGTGCATTTTTGTTGTCTCTGTACAACGAATAAAATTGGTCAAATTGAGATTTAAGAGGAGAATGATAGGTAAATTCTTCTTTTGTATCTGGATTTTCAGCAAGAAATTCCTCTTTTTTTTCTTCTAAAAGATGGTAATATTTTGATAAAAATGATTTTTTAATTTCTTCGATATGGTCTTTTACCGACATCACTTTTTCATTGGTAACCAAATTTTTCAATTCGGCAATGAGTGATTCTAAAGAGAGTGAATCATAATCCAACATCGGAATATCGTGACGCTCTTTTAAGGTTTCGTCTTCACTTTCTTCGGCATTATTATTGGCAATGGCATCTATAATGGTTTCTGTTTCAGATACTTTTGTTGCAGCAATTCGTTCGCTTTCTGCAACAATAGATTCAGTTGTTTCACTGTCAATAGCTTGTGGAACTTCAATTTCTTCTGCAATTGGAGCTACAGGAACTTCAGTAGCTTCATTTTCAATTTCTAGGATGCTCTCTGTAATTGGTTCAGTAATTTCTTCTACAAAATTATTGTTTTCAACGGCTTGAACTTCATCTAAAATTATTGTTTCAGCTTGAGTAATTGCTATCGAATTGTTTTCTAAATTTCCATCTGCTTCTAGCAGGTTATCATTCTTTTCTTCTAACATTTTTTCAATGAGTAAGGGTTCATTTATTTTTAGTTGCGAAAGATAGTAAAGGTTGTTCAAAATTCAAAGGAATTCTCTAATTTATAGACATGCTAGATAAACTAAAAATGTGTTGCATAAGCCTACCTTTTTATGGAACAAAAATTTAAGATTTTAATTTTGTAAATCATAAGAATTATTTTTCGACAAACTAAAAACTATATATCCAAAACGGTTTTATTTCGGATTAAAAATCAAAACAGGGATAATCATTTCTTCTAATGAAATTCCTCCGTGTTGATAGGTGTTTTTGTAATAACTAACATAATGATTAAAGTTATTGACATAAGCCAAAAATAAATCATTTTTTGCAAAAATATAAGAACTGCTCATGTTTATGGTGGGTAATCCTATGTTTTTGGGTTCTTTGACCGCATAAACATCTTTGTTTTCATAAGTCAAACTGCGTCCAGTTTTGTAGCGAAGATTCAAACTGGTATTTTTGTCGCCAATTACTTTTGATGGATTTTTTACGTTGATGGTGCCGTGATCTGTGGTTAAAATCAATTTGAAACCCAATTTTTGGGCTTGTTGAATAATTTCTAATAAGGGAGAATTTTTAAACCAGCTCAAGGTCAATGATCGATAGGCTTTATCGTCTGAAGCAAGTTCTTTTACCACATCCATTTCGGTTTTGGCGTGCGAAAGCATATCTACAAAATTATAAACCACAGTAACTAAGTCATTGTTTTTTAGTGTTTTGAAATTTTCTAACAGTTTTTTTCCTCCCGCAAGATTGGTAATTTTATAATAATCTTGCTTGATATTTAGTCCCAATCGTTTGAGTTGAGCTGTCAAAAATTCGGCTTCAAATAAGTTTTTCCCGCCTTCTTCGGGATCATTTTTCCAATATTGAGGAAACTGTTTTTCCATATCAAGTGGAGTCAAACCGGAGAAAATGGCATTTCTTGCATACTGAGTGGCCGTTGGCAAAATGGCATAATAAGGCACTTCTTTTTCTAATTTATAATGATTTCCAATTACGTTTTCCAACATTTTCCATTGATCATAACGCAAGTTGTCTATAACAACAAACAAAATTGGTGTGTCTTTTTTGACAATTTCAGGAACTACTAATTCCCTAAACAAAGTGTGTGATTGTATTGGCTTATCTACTTTTGGGGTAGTCGAGCCTTGGCGAACAGGCAAAGCAAACCAATTGGCATAATTGCGTTCGATGAATTTTCCGAATTGCGAATTGGCTTCTGCTTTTTGTGATTCTAATATTTCAATCATTCCTTGATCATCAATATTTTCGAGTTTTAGTTCCCAAAAAATTAATTTTTTGTAAAATTCAATCCAATCTTGATGGGAATTGACTGTTGCCATTTCCATCGAAATTTTTCTAAATTCTTTTTGATAATCTAAAGTTGTTTTCTGTGAAATTAATCTAGAATGGTCCAAATTTTTCTTTAAACTCAACAAAATTTGGTTGGGATTGACAGGTTTTATTAAATAATCGGCAATTTTAGATCCGATTGCTTCCTCCATAATATACTCTTCCTCGCTCTTGGTAATCATAATTACCGGAATAGTCGATTTTTTTTCTTTCATCTCTGCCAGGGTTTCTAGACCGCTCATTCCAGGCATATTTTCGTCAAGAAAAACAATGTCAAAATTATTTGCGTCAAAAATATCAATGGCATCACGGCCGTTGTTGCAGGTGGTTATGCTGTAATTTTTTTTTTCTAGAAATAGTATATGTGGTTTTAAGTAGTCAATTTCATCATCTACCCAAAGTATTTGTATCTTATTCATTATTTATAATTTGTTGCAATTTACTATAAAATAGAATTTTAAATTCATAAAATTATTGTAAAAGTTGAGTTCAAATAATTTACTTATAGCGAAAAGTTATCAAATATAATTTGAAGTCCTATTTAAATATAATGTTTTAAAACTCCAACTTCTTTTTTCTCAACTCAAAATTCTGTCCTAAGTAAACACGACGCACCATTTCGTCTTCGACCAATTCTTCGGGAATTCCTGCTTTTAGGATTCCTCCTTCAAACATAAGGTAGGTTTTGTCGGTAATGGCAAGAGTTTCCTGAACGTTATGGTCGGTAATCAGAATACCGATATTTTTGTTTTTTAATTGGGCCACAATTCTTTGAATATCTTCCACAGCAACGGGATCAACACCTGCAAAAGGTTCGTCTAGTAAAATGAATTTTGGGTCAGTAGCAAGGCAACGGGCAATTTCGGTACGACGGCGTTCGCCACCTGAGAGCAAATCGCCACGATTGGTTCGAATATGTCCCAAACCAAATTCCTCGATTAAACTTTCCATTTTGGCTTCTTGTTCTTCTTTGGAGTGTTTTGTCAGTTGCAAAACACTCAAAATATTGTCTTCGACACTTAGTTTTCTGAAAACAGAAGCTTCCTGTGCTAAATAACCAATGCCTTGTTGGGCTCTTTTGTACATAGGATATTTTGTTATATCCAAATCGTCAAGATAAATATTGCCCATATTGGGTTTTACCAATCCAACAATCATATAAAAGGAAGTGGTTTTTCCAGCACCGTTTGGTCCCAAAAGCCCTACAATTTCACCTTGATTTACCTCTGCCGAAATGCCTTTGACAACGCTTCGCCCTTTGTATGTTTTAACTAAATTTTCAGCTCTTAACTTCATTTTTTTTTATTTTTCAAAATTCAACTTTCTGTTTTCAAGTTCATAATTTTCGGCGTATTATTTTGTATTATCCACTTTTTGTTTTTTTAATTGATAAATTTTGTCAATGAAATATTCATCATTATTTGTTCTAAAAGTTATTTTATTATGAAGATTATTTTCATCAATAAATTTAATTGAAATTGAATGAGAAGAATCGAGAATTGATTTGGAAGTGAATTTATAAGATTTTACTGAATTTGTATTAGAAGAAAAGATTTTCGGTTTGCCTTCGAAGAAATTCTTTTGATATTGAATATTAATTGATTCATTTTCAATTAGGATTTTTTGAATGTAATTATCAGTTTTATAGTAAGAAACAAGAGATAAAATGAAAATCATAATTAATGTAGCTGGCATAAGAAAAATCAAATCATTTTTATGGAAAATAAATTGTAAAATTCCCCAAACAAAAGTTAATGAAATTGAGTATGAAAATTTATCTTTTAGTATGTATTTGGTCATTATATTTGAATTGAGCTTTATGCAATAATTGTTATTGGCTGGTTATTATGTTTATGAAGTGGTTTAAACTTTTTGCGTTTTAGCGAAAATTTAGGATTTTGTAGCCAATTGAAGTCTTTTTTAAGTTGCATAGCTGGGCTACGGAACGAAAAAAAGGCAAAAAGTGGATGCAAAAGACAAATTTTTTAGCAAATGGAAAAAGTTTAAATCACTTCTAT